>JAPOLW010000013.1 GCA_029976905.1 bacterium
GCCAGGCCTTCCCGGAACTGGTGCGGGGCGAATCCCTGATTACGGAAACCCTGAAACTGGAAGAGACCCGGTTTAAGTCCCTGCTGGGGCGGGGGCTGCGGTTATTGGACGAGGCCACGGATGGCTTGGGCGACGGCGGCGAGCTGGACGGCGAGACCGCGTTCAAGCTCTACGACACCTACGGCTTTCCGCTCGATCTGACGCAGGACATCTTGCGCGAGAAGGGTCTCGGGGTCGATGAAGCCGGGTTCTCGACGTCGATGGAGGCACAGAGGACGCGTGCCCGGGAGGGCGCCCGATTCCGGACCTCCAGCGGCGGTGGCTTCGCCGGCGTCGCTTCCCGCTTCGTCGGTGATGGCGTGAATGTGCTCGAGACGAAGGTCCTTGCCCTTACGGTCGACGGCGCGGAAGCGGCCGAGGTCCGCGAAGGCGACCTCGTCGAGGTGGTGGTGGACGAGACCCCATTCTACGGCGAATCGGGCGGCCAGGTCGGGGACCGTGGTTGGATCGAGTCGTCGGATGGCTCGCGCGTCGAGATCGAGGACACCCAGAAGCCGCGTCCGGATTTGATCGTCCATCGGGGCCGGATGGTCCGCGGTGCCCTGGCCACGGGCGGTGCGGTGCGGATGGCCATCGATACGGGATTTCGCGACGCGACCCGTTTGAACCACTCGGCAACGCACATCCTGCACGCGGCCCTGCGTCGGCATCTCGGGGACCAGGTGCATCAGGCGGGATCGTTGGTTTCCCCGGAGCGGCTCCGTTTCGACTTCACGCACGACACCCGGCTCTCCGACGAGCAGGTCGCAGCGATCGAAGACGACGTGAACCGCCATGTGCGTGAGAATGCCGAGGTGATCGCGGAGGAGATGTCCTACGACGATGCCATTGCGGCGGGTGCGTTGGCCTTCTTTGGCGACAAATACGGCGACCGGGTGCGTGTCCTGCGGATGGGGGATTTCTCGACCGAATTGTGCGGCGGAACGCATGTCGCTCGTACCGGCGACATTGGATTGTTCAAACTGCGTGGCGAATCCGCGGTGGGTGCTGGGGTGCGGCGCATCGAGGCTCTCACCGGCATCGGAGCACTGGGCCTCGTCCGCCAGAGAGAGGAAGAATTGCGCGAGGTCGCGGGGTTGCTCAAGAGCGGGGAAGAAGGTCTCGCCGAGCGCCTCGAGAAACTACTCGCTTCGCAAAAGGACCTGGAGCGGCGTTTGGCGGAGACCCAGGCCAAGCTGGTGTCGGGTGGGGCGCAGGATCTGCTCGAAGGCATGCGGGAGGTCGGCGGAATCAAGGTGATCGCGCGTCGGGTCGATCAGATCGACGCGAAGATCCTGCGTGAACTCGCCGACAAGATGCGCGATCGTCTCCAATCGGGTGTCGTCGTCCTCGGTGGAACCGATGGCGAGAAGGTTCTGCTGCTCGCGGCCGTCACCCGGGATCTGGGCAAGAAGGTCAACGCCGGTTCGCTCATCAAGGAGATTGCGCCGCTCGTCGGTGGTGGCGGTGGGGGCCGCCCCGACTTCGCACAGGCCGGGGGCAAGGATCCTGCGGGGCTCGACGCGGCCCTCGAGCGTGTCTTCGAGTTGGTCGGCGCATGAGTCCAGCGAACGAGGTATCGCCAGCGGGCGCGCGGATGGCGGTCGAAACCGTCGAACTCGCGGATGCGTCGCTCTTGCCGACGTTGTTGGGCAACCACGACGAAAATCTGAAGATCATCGCCACCGAGACCGGCGCGGACCTCGTGGCGCACGAATCCAGCGTCGAGGTGCGTGGGGACGACGTTCAGGTGGAGCTCGCGGCACGTGTCGTCCGGCAACTCGCCGATCTGCTCGAGCAGGGCTATCCCCTCTATCCGTCCGACGTCGAGTACGGGCTCCGGATTCTCTCCGGAGATCGCAATGCGCGACTGCGGGAGATTTTTCTCGACACGATCTTCATCTCCGCGCACAAGCGCACGGTGGCACCGAAGTCGCTGACCCAGAAGCTCTACATCGATTCGATGCGAAAGAACGACATCGTCTTTGGCATCGGACCCGCGGGCACCGGCAAGACCTATCTCGCGATGGCGATGGCAGTGGCGGCGCTGGCCAAGAACGAGGTGGCCCGGATCGTGCTCACGCGCCCCGCGGTCGAGGCCGGCGAGCGCCTCGGATTTCTTCCGGGGGACCTGGCCGAGAAGGTGAACCCGTACCTGCGCCCGCTGTACGATGCCCTGAACGACATGGTCGATGTCGATCGGGCGCGCCGCTACATGGAGCGGGGGACGATCGAGGTGGCGCCGCTCGCCTTCATGCGCGGGCGCACCTTGAATGATGCGTTCGTGATTCTCGACGAAGCCCAGAACACGACCCGCGAACAGATGAAGATGTTCCTCACACGTCTCGGTTTCGGCTCCAAGGCGGTCGTGACCGGGGACGTCACGCAGATCGATCTGCCGGCGGGCCGCGATTCGGGTCTGGTGGAGGCGCGGGAGATTCTTCGCAACGTGAAGGGCATCCGCTTCGTGGAGTTCACCGAACGAGACGTCGTGCGGCATCGGCTGGTGCAGGCGATCATCACCGCCTACGACCGCTCCGCCTGAGCAGGTCTGCATGGACGCGATCGACGTCGAGGTCGCCGCCGATGCCGGTTTCGAACGACATGTCATCGGCGTCGGTCGCGACGCCCGCCGCGCCCTCGCGGCTCTGGGCGAGGTCGGCGAGCTCTCGGTCGCGTTGGTGGACGATGCGAGGATCGCGACGCTGAACGAGACCTGGCGGGGAAAGCCCGGCCCGACCGATGTTCTGGCGTTCGCCCAGCGCGAGGGAGAGGGGCCGATCGCTCCGGGGCTTCTCGGGGATGTGGTGATCGCCGTTCCGACCGCGGCGCGCCAGGCCGCGGAGCACGACCACCCGCTCGAGGACGAGCTTCGTGCACTGCTCGTCCACGGGATCCTGCATCTGCTCGGTTACGACCACGAACGCTCCGAAGACGAGGCGCGTCGCATGTTCGCCCGCCAGCGCGAGGTGCTCGACGCGCTCTCCCGATCCGTCTAGGGCGCCTTCAGCAGCATTCGGGCAGGATGCCGTGTCCATCCCGGAAGGGGCCGCGGTCGAGATAGAGTCCGAGTTCGGCTGCCCGTCGCAACGCCCGATCGACGTCGATGACCCGGGGCCCGACGCGCTCGACGCGAAGCACGGCGGCCTCTCCTTCGGCCAGGGCGATTTCCCGGTCGCCGTCGAAGGCCAGGATGCCGGGGCCAAGGACGCGGATGGGTTCGCCGAGGTCGACGCGCCTGGCGTCGGTGACGTGTACGGTGCGGTAGAGGCCGGGCGAGATGGGGACGAGCAGGGGGCGCCCTCCGCCGCCGTGTGCCGTACAGGTGACGACCACGCCGAAATCGTCGTCTGCTCCGGCGGGCTCGAGGAGACCTCCGATCGGGGAGAGTCCGACCGAGCCCGGTTCTGCGCGTGTCAGGACGATCGTGCGGATCTTTGCCGGCTCGACCGGCATCAGGTTCCCGACGATGTCGTCGACGAAGAGACCGACATCGATGAGCGCGATGTCCTCGGTGCCGTCGTCGCGGAGGAGGCGGATCTGCTTGGCCGGCCGGGAGACGTCCGCACCGTCAATGCGTCCCGCGGCAACGAGGCCGGCGGCCGCTCCGGCCACCGTCGCTTCGACCATCCGGGGAAAGACGTTGTTGGTGCCCGTCGATACAGGCACGACGAAGGCCTCCGGCCAGGCACGGGCGAGGATCCGGTTCGTACCATCGCCACCGAGGACGACGACGGCTCCGCAGCCCGCGGCGCGCATCGCCTCCGCGGCCCGGTGGGTATCGCTCGCGTCGTGGCGGGCGCCGAGATCGAGGACGTCGACCGTGAGATCGAGCGCGAGATTCTCGAGCGCGCCTTGCGCGACCCGCATCGGGTCGCGCGCGATCACGACCCTCTCCACTCCGGCCGCGCGCGCGCCGACCGCCACCCGCGTCACCTGATTTCTCTTGCTCTCGAGGGTCGAGGACGAGGCCCGGGCGGCAAGTCGACGCACGTCGCCGCCGGCGCGCGGATTCGCGATGATGCCGACGGCGCCCTGCAGGGCCGCATCCGGGCTCGAGGCCTCACTCATGCGCCCGTGGGTAGCGGATGGAATCGGTGGGCGCTCGTGGAGCGCGGTGCCTACTCCGGCGCGGAGGCCTGGAGCGCGGCCACGGCGTCCTCGTAGCCAAAGCGTGCGATGGCCCGGGACTCGGCCTCGATCAGTCGCCGCAGAACGTCGGGATCCCAGCGGGGAAGGCCACGGCGGGGCGTGCTCACGTTGGCGCGCGGGACGTCGCGGAGTGCTTCGGAGGATACCTCGACCCCGGCCGTGCGCAGGGCCTCCCGCAGGTCTTCGGCCAAACGCTCGGTGCGTCCGACGAAATCCGCGCCCTGGACATACTCGTCGTACATCTCCCCGACGTAACCAGGCCGCTCGCGTAGCACGTTTTCGACGAAGACATTGAAGTCATCGTCCCCGCATGGATCGATCGGTCTCTGCGGATGCCAACGCCCGACCTCCCAGGGGTGCCAGTCGCCGGCCATGAACTTCCACCAGGACTCGTACCAGGTCACGGGGTTGCGCACGAAACAGAACTTGAAGGCGCGCCGCAGGCGCCCCGGAGTCACGTCGGGGCGCGTCGGGAGGTGTCGTAGAAACTGCGCACGGTGGAAGCGCCAGACATCGGCGATGCGCTCCGGTGTGGAGTGTTTGAAGCCGATGCGGCAGCGCCAGAGGCCTTGCTGCTTGAGTGCGTCGCGGACCCAGTTGCCCCCGCATTTGGGGACGTGGATGAAGACGGCGCCGTTCTTCAAGAGTTCGGCCATGAGAAGAGGTCTGGGGCTGGGCGGCCGCCGCATCCTGGTTTGCGGGCCGGCTGGGGCGGCGCCCGTCGCTCCTGCGAGACGGCTAGCGATTGACGGCGGGTGGATCCACCGTGGGCTCTCCCGGCCCCCTCCCGGCGGGGCGCCGGGGCCGTTCCGAGGGTGGCGCCCACGACGCCGGGGCCGTTCCGGGGGTGGCGCCCACGACGCCGGGGCGCCGCGGTTGCGTGTGCCGCCGCCCGGTCGCTATGGCCATGCGGGACGAAGTTCGGTGGAGACGGGGAATCGCATGCTGCAGACCGAGGGACGAGAGCGTTTGACCAAACTCGAGGAGCGCGTCGTCGCCCTCGGGAGGTATCTTTGACGTCCCTGCATTGCAGAAGCGGGTGTCCGAACTCGACACGCTGAGTTCCAGCGAGGATCTCTGGCAAAACCAGGATCGCGCCCAATCGGTGCTCCGTGAGCGGGCTTCGCTGAACGCACGGCTCGACGCATTCTCCTCCATCCAGGAAGGGCTCGAAGAGATCGGCCTCTACCTCGAGATGGCGCAGGACGGCGAGGGCGACGAGGCGCTCGGGGAGGCGGAGCAGCGTCTCGACGACGTCGAGACGCGGGTGCACGCGCTCGAGTTCCAGCGGATGCTCGGGGGGGAGCACGACGCCTCGGGAGCCATCGTCACCGTCCACCCCGGGGCCGGAGGCCTCGAAGCGCAAGACTGGGCGGAAATGCTTCTGCGCATGATCCTGCGGTGGTCGGAGCGCCGCGGGTTCAAGAATCAAATGGTGGAAATGACGCCCGGGGAGGGTGCGGGGATCAAAAGCTGCACCGTGACGATCGACGGGGACTACGCCTACGGCTATCTGCGCGCGGAGGCGGGCATCCACCGTCTCGTCCGCATTTCTCCCTTCGATGCCAACGCGAGGCGACACACGTCGTTTGCGGCGGTGCTGGTGACGCCCGAGATCGAAGAAGACATCGAGATCGAGATCAACGACGACGATCTTCGTGTGGACACCTATCGGTCGTCGGGAGCGGGCGGACAGCACGTGAACAAGACCGACTCGGCGGTCCGCCTGACCCATCTGCCGACCGGGATCGTCGTCGCCTGCCAGAACGAGCGCTCGCAGCACAAGAACAAGGCGACGGCGATGAAGGTCCTGCGCTCGCGGCTTTACGAGCTGGAACTGGAGAAGCAGCGCGAGCAGAAGGATAAACTCGCTGGTGCCAAGCGGGACATCGACTTTGGCAGTCAGATCCGCTCGTACGTGCTGCAGCCCTATCGCATGGTGAAAGACCACCGCACCGGGGTCGAGGTGGGCAATACCGACGCCGTACTCGACGGGGATCTCGATCGCTTCATCGAAGCCGAGCTTCTCCGCCGGGCGGGCGAGTCGGCACCGGATTCCGCCGGGGCGGAGTGAACGTCGTCGAGCGCGCAGCGGATCGGCGCGGCGGGTTGGAGGACCGTGAGTCGTTCCCGGGGCGCGGCGCGCGCTTCTAGCGCCCCACGTCGGGGTCGGACTGGGTCACGCGCCCCCGCACGGTGTAGACGCTGTCCCCGGACAGAACTCCGCCGCGACCGAAGAGTCGCCCGTTCTGCCAGTTCGACAGCCCGAGTTCCGGTCGGCGCAGAGCGTATTGGCCATCGACCCAACGGGTGAAGCCGTTGCAGACGAAAGGCGCATTCACGCTGCCGTAGAAGAGTCGATGCTCGGCCGCGTCGTCACTCAGGAGGCTTGCGATGAATTGGGGGCTGTGGCGGTTGAAGAGATCGACTGCGTGCGGGACATCGTCGACGATCTTGAGGGAAATCTCCGGCGTCTCTTCCCATTCCCACTCGACGCCGAGATCGGCTTCCGCCAGGGTCTCGGCCTGGGGCTCGCGTACGTCGCCTTCGGCGCGGCGGACGTCGATCCTCGCTTCGAAAAGATCGGCGGGTACGAAGGATTCGTCGCCGGCCGTCACGTGGAGCTTGAAGGCCTGCCCCCGGCGTTCGCCCGCCCGGGCGAGTTCGCGCAGCAGCACCGGCACGAGATCCGCGGCGCGGGTGCGATCGATGCAACAGACGTTGAGGGTGTTGCAGACCTTGCGGTCGAGTGAGTGGTAGACCGCCGCCGCGAAGGCCCCGGCGTCCGCACGGCCGCTGGCAACGATCCAGGCGCCGCCGGTCCCGTGCAGGCTCGCGGGGACACCGGCCTGCTGGGCGAGACCACCGAGGGTGGCGACAGCGGGGCCGGAGCCGCGCGCCACGGCGAGGGCGACCCGGCGGTCGGAGAAGAGCGCCCATCCGGCGGCGTGGGCGGGACTGTCGATCAGGCAGACGGCTCGTTTGGGCAGTCCGGCTTCGATGAGGGCGGGGTCGAGGGCGTGTTCCATGAGCGCGCGCGCGGTCGCGAGCGCGTCGCGGCCGATCCGGAAGACCACCGTATTGCCGCCGCGCAGGACGCCGGTGGCGTCGGCGAGGACGTTGGGTCGCCCCTCGAAGACGAACGCCACGATGCCGAGTTCGGCCCCGACCAGGTCGATGTTCCAGCCCTCGTGCTCGATGGTCTCGAGGACCGCACCTCTCCGCGACGGGGCATCGATCCAGCCGCGCAGTCCGTCGATCATACCGCGCCGCAACGTCTCGTCGGCGACGAGGCGGGTCGTGGACCGTCCGCGTGCGCGCGCGTCCTCGACGTCGCGGTCGTTCACCTTCTGGACGCGCTCCCAGACCTCGTCGTCCTCCAGTCGCGCCGCGAAGCACTCGAAGAAACGAGAGATCTGCTCGTCGGAGATCGCGCCCATGCGGGAGAAGGCCGACGCGGCGCGAGACACGGCCTCGTGGGCGACGCGTCGTTCCGCCGCCGGGACGTGCAGGATCTCGCCCGTCGTTTCGATCGGGAGAATGGCGTCCCCGGCGCGGAAGGCAGAGATGATCTCTGCTGGAACCGCGACGGCGCGATCGCCGCCGACGATCAGGGTGGCTCCGGGTTGCAGCGTCTCGAGTCGGGACCAGTCGGCCATCGAGCAAAAGGAACGAACGGCGCCGGAAGAGTCAAGGCGAGGCGGCTTGCGCCGCGTCGCCCGGGACACGTGGAGCGCCCGGACGGGGATCGTTTGCGCGCGGTGCGCGAGGGGCGTTAAGCCCCTCCATGGACGAGAAACGCTTCATCGGGAAGGCCGTCTTCGTGACCGGAGCCGGTTCGGGTCTTGGGCGGGCGACCGCCGTTCGTCTGGCCTCCGAAGGAGGCCGCGTCGGCTGTCTGGATCTCCGCGCCGACGCGGCGGCGGCCACGGCGTCGCTCATCACCGCAACGGGAGGCGAGGCGTGCGCCTACGAGGTCGATGTGGCCGACCCCTCGTCGGTGGCGACGACGGTCGCGGCGGCGACGACCGATCTGGGGGTGCCCGGAGTCCTCGTCAACTGCGCGGGTGTCGGGGGATTCGCCCATAGCCATGAACTTCCGTTCGAACAGTGGCAGCGGACCATCGCGGTCAATCTCACCGGCACCTTTTTGATGTGCCAGGCCGTCCTGCCACGCATGCTCGAGGCCGGGGGAGCCATCGTGAACATCGCCTCCAACGCCGGAGTGCACGGGATCGCCTACGGAGCGGCGTATTGCGCGTCCAAGGGCGGTGTCGTCTTGCTGACGCGGGCTCTGTCGGAAGAATACGTCGCTCGTGGGGTGCGCGTGAATGCGATCGCTCCGGGCGGAATCGAGACACCGATGCAGGCGGGATTCCGGATGCCCGAGGGCGCCGATCTGTCGCGTCTGGCGCGGATCCGCTCCGCGCTCGGCAATAGTCGACCCGAGGAGATCGCGGGTCTGGTGGCCTTCGTCGCCTCCGAGGAGGGACGGTACGTGGCCGGAGCGATTCTTTCGATGGACGGTGGGATCACCGCCTGAGCCGTCGGGAGAGCGCACGCCGCGCCGCCCGTCAACGGGGCGGGCGCGCGGTCCCATCGCCCGGGGGAGGCGGCGCTACGCCCCTTCGCCCAGGGCTGCCTCGAAGACGGCGACCGCATGTGCGAGGTCGCTGCGGGAGATGTTGAGCGGCGGCGCCAGTCGCACGACGCGATCTTCGTGCAGGGTCCAGCCCAGGAGCAGTCCGCGGGTGCGGCACGCGTCGGCGAACGCGGCGGCCCGTGCGGGCGTCTCGAACTCGAGGCCGACCAGCAGCCCGATTCCCCGGACGTCGCGCAAACCGTGACCGATCGCGCGGCGGACGTCCTCGACGAATGCGGCGCCGACGGCCCCCGCCCTCTCCGGCAGACCTTCCTCCTCCAGGACGTCGAGGGCGGCGAGCCCGGCCGCACAGGAAACCGGATTGCCGCCAAAGGTCGTCACGTGTCCCAGCGGGGGATCGGTTGCGAGACACCGGGACAGCTCCGGGGAGCTGATGAACGCTCCCAGCGGTAGACCGCCTCCCAGTGATTTCGCCAGCACGATCACATCTGGCTGGCTGCCCGGCCAGTGTTCGAAGCCGAACCAGCGCCCCGTCCGTCCGAGTCCCGTCACCACCTCGTCGAAGACCAGAAGGGCGCCGACGTCGCGGCAGCGTTGCGCCAGCTGCGGGAGAAAGTCGGGGGCGGGGATGCGGACCCCCGCTTCGGCCTGAACGGGCTCGGCGAAGACCGCGGCGGTTTCGCCATCGATGCGGTCGAGGGCGTCCACGTCGTTCCACGGCAGATGCTCGACCGGGCCGATCAGAGGCTCGAAGGGAGTCCGGGAGAACGGGTTTCCCCCCAGAGCCATCGCTCCGGTGGTGTCTCCGTGGTAGGCCCCCTCGAAGGCGACGATCCGGTTTCGTCCGGTTGCCTTGCGGACGAGCTTCAGGGCGCCCTCGATCGCTTCGGCGCCGCTATTGGTGAAGTAGGTGACCGAGAGTTCGGCGGGAAGTCGCCGGGCGAGGCGCGCAGCGAGTTCGACCTGAGGTTCGAGGACGTCTTCCCCGTACACCATGACGTGCGTGTAGCGGGTGCTCTGCTCGGCGACGGCCGCGGCGACCCGTGGGTGGGCGTGGCCGATCGAGACGACGCCGATGCCGGCGAGCAGGTCGAGGTAGCGTTTTCCTTCGCGTGCGTAGACCCACGATCCGCGCGCGCGATCGACCTCGATCCCTCGCGGCGCCTCGGACGTTTGCGCCACGAAGCGCAGGAAATCCTTCTTGCCCTCCTTCGTGGAAGGTGGTCGTGGGGTGTCGCTCCAGGTCAGGAGGTCGGCGACCGGCCGCCGACCGCCGGCGTGCCAATCCGCCGGCGGATCCTGCATGCGGCCGACGGCGCAGATGCGACCCGCGCCCGTCCGACGCAGGGCTTCCGCCAATGCCGGATGCGCGGACTCCCCCGCGGCGAGGGCGGCGCACTCCAGATGCGGAGCGAGGGGCGTGAGGAGGGTCGTGAGGTGTGCCGCGTCGCGGAAGGGATGGAGGCGGACGAAGCGATCGAGCGGCGTGGGCCGCAGTGCTCCGTCGTTCTCGACGACCACGGCCCACGGGTGGCCCACGCCACCGAGGAGTTCGAGACACGTCCCGGCCAGGACGCGCGCCTCGGTTTCGTCGACGGCACGCCGGAAGGCGCTCGCCTCCGACGAAGAAAGCGAACGACGCGGCCAGGTGGTCTCCAAGCGGGTGAGTTCGTGCGCAAGGCCGTGCGCGAGTCCCCGTCGGTCGATGCTCTCCGCGACCAAGATCGACTGTGGAGAGAGACACCCGCGCTGGTCGAGAAAGGCGACTTCACGCGCGAGCACCGGCGCGAGTGATTCGACCGGATCGCCTCCCTCTCCGAAGACGGCGATGCTCACCCGTGGGCCCCGCGCGACGACCCGTTCACCGGCGATCACACGAGCGGCGTCGATCGCCTCCTGGGGGCCGTAGACGACCACCCGCGAAGCCCGCGCGAAGACCTCTCGTTCGAGGGCGTGCCCTCCGGGCCAGACGCGAGCGGCACAGGCCGCTCCGAGGTCGGCGCGCTCGGCGGCGATCCGGGCCGCGAGGCGGGGGGCGAAGGCTTCTTCCCCGCGGGCGGATTTGAGCAGTACGGCGGCGCCCAGCGCCAAGGCGGTGAAGGCGGGCGCAACGGCGAGTCCCGGGGTGTTCTGGGCGAGTACCGCGACGACGAGTCCGGGAGGAGTCCCGATCGATCCCGGTGCCACGAGGCTGCGGTCGAGTAGTTGGCGCAGGGGCCGGGTGCTCCAGGCGCGCAGGGTTCGCCGCAGACATTCGGCGACCATGTCCGCGGCGTAGCCGGTTTCCAGGGCGACTGCGTCGGCAGTGGCGTCGAGGTCGGCGCCGTCGGCCAGCCATCCTTCGGCGACCCGTCCGAGCGCGGTGACCCGTTCCTCGATCGTGGTGTCGGCCAGGGCGCATCGAGCGTCTTCGAGTCGGCCGAGGAGGTCGGCGACCCCGCGGGTTTCGAGCACGTCGCTCATGGTTGCGCCGCGAGGATTTCGGTGAGCGCGAGGGCGCAGCCGCGCGGCGGCGCCCCGGGAGTGCGTCCGCGCAGGGTCAGGCGGTGTCCGTCCAGGATGCCGAGGTCTTCGGTCTGCACGGCGAGTACCGAGAGCGCATTGGCAAGGTCGACGTGGCAGAGGAGGCCGGTCGCTCCTTCCTCGAGCGGTTCGAGGGTCTCGGCATGCACGGCGCGCGCGCGCATCCAGGGAGGGGGAACCTTGCGGCGAGCCCGATTCCGGCCGGAGAAGCGTTCGGCGAGAACGTCGTCGTAGTACTGCGAGCAAAGTTCGGTCATGCCGTATTCGTTCACGCAGTAATAGCCGGGGACGCCGAGATGGTGCCAGCAGGCACGCAGGAAGCCGGCATCGGAGAGGGCTCGTCCCCCCTTGGGTCCGCCGGTATCGACGATCCGCGAGTCTGCGGGAAGCTCGATCCGACGTCCGACCTGACGGCAGTGGTCGAGAAGCGCGGTGAAGACCACCCGCACGCCGATCAGGCAGAGCGCTCTCCCGTCGGCTGCGAGGTTCTCGATTCGATCGGCGGCGATGGCCGGGTCGAAGGGTCGCTCGTCGACGAGGTATTCGCCGTCGCCGTCGCAGACATCGGTCCGGACCCATTCGACCATCTGGGCGAGCGAGGACTCCGGAAGCAGCTCCGGGCCACCGAGGAGTCCGACGAGCCGGGGCTGGACCCCGTCGGGCAGGACCATACGGCGGAAGTGGGGGAGCGCCGAGCGCCGATAGAGTTCGAGCCGGGGAACGTGGTGGCGCCCGCGCGTCTCCCTTCCCTGGGTGGTTCCACTGGTCAGGAACGTCTTCTCCGGCGGGGCGCAGCCGAGCTCGAGCGTCTTGAAGGCCGACGTCGGGACGGCGGGGATCTCCTCCCAGGAGGTCACGGCGTCGGGGGTTCGTCCGCGCCGATCGCAGAACGAACGGTAGATTTCCGAGTGGGCGTATTGGAAGGCGAAGACGTCGAGCGCCAGTCGCTCGAAGTCCCCGTCCGCAGTCGCGTCCTCGTCGAGCGTCGGGTGGGCGGCGCCGTCGATGAAGTCGAGAATGTTCGCCGTGAGGCGCTCGATCTCGGCGTCGGATGGCATCAAAGGTAGGGGACGAAGTTTCGCAGAGCCGTCAGGAGGGCGGTGCAGTTCGGATAGTCGTCGAGAGCGTCGAGGAGAAATTCGTATTGGGCCACGGCCCGGTCGCGATCCTGTTGATCAGGCGGGCGGCTCAGGGTGTCGACGAATTCCTTCAGCATGGGCTGTGTTTCGAGTTTCGTTTCGACCGGGATGTCGTCATCGGTGGCGATGACGAGCTTCACCCGCGAGAGGAGGCGTTCGACGTAGTACTCGTCCGCGCGTTCTTCGCTCACGTGCCATCCCCTTCCTTGAGTTGGCGCTTCCAGTCGAGCATCCGGGCCTTGGCTGATTCCGCCTCGGCTTCGGGAATCATGTCCTTGTTCATGTAGAAGGTCGAAAGGCTGGTGTGGGCGAGGATGTCGTCGGGGGCGAGTTCGCAGAGCCTCTTCCCGACGGTGATGGCATCGTCGAGTTCTCCGAGTTCCGCGTGGGCCATGGCCATGGCGTGCAGTGCATCGGTGTAGCCTGCATCGAGATCGAGAGCCTCCCGATACTTCTCGATGGCGCCCCGGTAGTCGCCGTCGAAAGCGAGATCGAGGCCTTCGTCGTAGAGATCTTCCTTGGCGGCCATGGTGGTGGAGGTACCCGCGCACGGCGGCGCAGGCAAGCCCGAACCCTAGAGCCCTGGGCCGCGGTTCTTGAGGTGGCGCATGATGAGCCCGGAGCCTTCGCGAAGAGCCCGGTCGCGATTGCGGAAGGTCTTCTCGCGTACCCACTCCCCATCGACCCAGGCGTCGAAAGCGCTCTGACTTCCGATCGTCAGCTCGACGATGCGTTCTCCCACCGGTGAACCGGTCGCAATGGCCCGGATCGACGTCCCGGCGTCGATCAGGACCCCGCGCGCCCATTTCGGCAGCCGGAGCATGCGCTTGATCTTCGCCAGTCGCTCAGGGGGCGAGGCTTTGTCGCCGTGTTGCAGACAGACCCAGGCGCCTTCGTCCGGATTGGCCTCCTGGATGAAGTTGAGATTCGAGTTGGTGAGATTCTTCTGGGCGCGGGTTTCGTCGAAATCGCGGCCGACCGCAAAGAAGCGTTCTCCGACGATGGGTCCGCCGAACTCGTTGGAAACGGTGGTGTTGGATCGTGCGGGCCCCCGGTTCTTCCTGGCACCGGCATCGACCCACCAGCGGTTCTCGACCGTGGGTTTCTCCTCTTCGGCCCCCGTGTCCTCCGTGGCTCCGGCAGGAGTTCCGCTGGCGGTCGCGGGGGAGGCTTCGGCGTCGGGAGGAGTCGCGGCGTCGGTGGGCGGGGAATCGGATTTCGCCATCGGCTCCCAATCTAGGGTATTCGGATCGTGCCGCCAATGGGCGTCGCGCTCAGGTGGGGTCGACGCGGGCCAGCACCCACGATCCGAATTCCGCGATCACCTCGAGGCGATGGGGGCCGAGATCCAGTTCGCGCGGAGGGCGGGAATCGAGCGCGTCGGTCGAGGAGATCCCGTCGATCGCACGGCGATCGACCAGCACGTAGTCGAGTCCAGCGAGATCGTCGGCGGGGCCTTCCGCGGCGTCGATCGAACGTGTCGCATAGTACGCAAGGCGACTTCTCGCCGCATTCGGTGCGCCGATCGCCGCATCGGCGGCCAGATTGCGTCGGACGAACTTCCCGGTTTCGCGCACGGCCCAGCGATCGACATCGAACCGGCGTGGGCCGAACGCCGCGCTGCCCACGGCGAGGATCATGCAGGCGCCCACGGCCAGCGCGAGGCGGCGGCGGGTGGCGCGACCGATCGCCCAGCCGGCCAGGACGCTCGAAGCCATCGCGAGCGCGAGCCAGAGCGGCTCCGTGGCGCCGAAGACGAAGAGCGTCGCGGTGCCCAAGGCCACCCAGGCCAGCAGGAAGCGAGGCGACCCCAGCCGCCGCCAACGTTTTGGAGCGTTCCGGAGTCCAAGGATCGCCAGCGGAAGGATGGGCACGAGGTCGAGGGCCTGGCCCCCGAACTCCCGGGCGGAGGCGAGGAGAGGCGGCACCGGCTCCAGCGTGGGCAGGGGCTCGATGCCCACGAGGAGGGTCGAGACGAGGATGAGAAGAGCGGTGGTGCCCACCGTCGTGCCCAGGGCGATGGCGGCGCTGCGCCACGAGAGACCGTGCAGGATCCGAAGCCAGGTGATCGCAAAGAGAGGAATCCACGCCGCGGCCGGTCCGACGAGCGCGATGGCCGTGCCGCCGGCGATGCCGGCCCGAACCAGGCTTTGTCGGTCGTTGGCGAGGTTCCGGACGGCGCCCATCGCCATCACGATGGCCAGGAGATAGAAGGGTTTTACGCCGAACTCGGTACCGAGCAGCGTGCGGCCGTAGTCGGTCGAAAAGAGCAGGGCGGCGGCGACCACACCCGTTCGGGTGGTGGAGAGACGCTCGCCCAGCCAAACGACGAATCCGAGGGCGACACATCCCACCAGCAGTCCGATCGACCGTAGGCTGAACTCGTCCGTGCCCAGGAGCCGGGGCGAAATCCCGACGAGCGCCGCGGCGGCGGGGCGGGTGACCGCGGGATTCTCGACGACGATGCCGCGCATCGGATAGCGCGCCGCGATCGCCAGCGGTGCCTCGATCTCCGAGAGGGGACTGCGCAGAGACGCCGCCTGGATCAGAACCAGCAGCCCGAGCATGGGGAGGGCCACGATCGGAATCGAGAAGAGCAGCGAGGAGCGGCGGCGCGGGCGAGCCGGGCGAAGTTTGAGGGCCACAGGGAGTCTCCGCCACTAGCCCGCGAGGACTCCGGCGCGTCGCCTGGCCGACTCCCCGAAGTCCACCCGAAGGAATGCGGGGCGCAAGGACGTCCCGTCCGTGCCGACCGGGAAGGACCCGTGGGCGCGCCCGCGGACCGCCCTCTCGTCGCCGTGCAGGGCGCGGGGCCGGGGCGGGTGAACCCCGCTGGCGCGCCGTGCGCGCACGGCGCCCGGTCTCTGCTGGCGCAGGTCCATCGGCAGAGTATAGCCGGGCGGAGGAGCCGTGTCGTGACTCCTTCTCGTCCCGGTCCGGGCGGTCGGATTTCCGCGCGCCTGGGGGGGCGCCGCGCCCGTCCCCGAGCCCTCGCGCCGCGCGCGGGTCAGGCTGAGACCGCCATCGGGCCCTCCAGCGTGAACCCCAGGTTCTCGACCATGGCGCGTGCCTCGGCGTTGGCTTGCCCGGGCGTCGTCAGATAGCCGTTCACGAAGATCGAGTTCGCCGGGTAGAGCGCCAGCGTCTGCTCCTCGCCGAGCGTGCGCTCCCGTCCTCCCGCCGCCCGGATGTCGGCATCCGGATTGAGGAATCGCATCAGGCACAGCGCGCGGAGAGCACGGTCCCGCTGGGTCGTCGGCCGGTCGCCGAACGGCGTCCCGTCGATGGGGTGGAGGAAGTTCAACGGGAGGGAGTCGACTTCGAGTTCGCGCAGCGCGAAGCCCAGGTCGATGATGTCTTCGTCGCGTTCCCCCATGCCGATGATTCCCCCGCAGCAGGTGTTCAGGCCAGCCTTCTTTGCCGCGAGGATCGTCGAGACGCGATCGGCGTAGGTGTGGGTCGTGCAGATCTCGGGATGGAAGCGTTCCGAGGTGTTGAGGTTGTGGTTGACCCATCCCACGCCGGCGTCGGCGAGGCGCCGCGCCTTGGCCTCGTCCATCAGGCCGAGCGAGACGCAGATCTCCATGTCGGGAAATTCGTCCTTGATCTCCCGGGTCGTCCCGCAGAGATGGTCGATGTCCCGGTCGCTCGGTCCGCGACCGCTGGTCACCATGCAGTAGCGCCGGGCCCCCTCGGCGGCGGCCCGGCGGGCGGCGGCGAGGAGTTCTTCGCGCGGCTGGATGCGATAGGTGTCGATTTTGGCGGTCGAGATGCTCGATTGAGAACAGTAGTTGCAGTCCTCCGGGCAGAGGCCCGAGCGGGCGTTCTGCAGAACGCAGATCTTCACCCGGCTTCCCCATCGTCGGCTTCGAACGGCGAAGGCCGCCTGCAGGAGTCCCCCGAGATCGGCGGTGGACGTGGCAAGGACGGCGCGGGCCTCGTCGCGGGACGGGGGTGCACCGGCGAGCACGCGCTCGGCCAACGGAGCGAAGGTGGGGTGGGACGGCGGGCCGCTCGGCACCTCGATCTTCATGCTGAGGCTGTACCAGACCCCGGAGGCGGTTCAATTTCGGCCCGAGAGTGCGTCGAGCCGACGGCGGGCGCCCTGCGCGGCGCGCTCGAGGCTCGGATCACCGGCTGCGGACGCTTTTTCGAGGGCCTCGAGGACACAGAGGGTGCGGATGCCCAGCCGCCCGAGGGTCGCGGCGGCGGCCCGGCGGACGCCCGGCTCGGGATCGCTCTCGACCAGGGCGGCGACGGTGTGGGCGAGTCCCTCGGAGGCGCCGAGGTCGGCGGAGGCGCGGGTCGTGGCACTCAGGGCGGCGAGGCGGACACCGGGATCCTCGTCCCCCAGACGTCGTTGCACGACCGACGACAGGTCGGCATCGCCCAGATCGCGCAGGCAATAGAGCAGCATCCGGCGCAGGGTCGGGGTGCCCCGGGCGACCGTCTCGAGGATTTCCCGGCGGATCTCCGGATGGGCGCGGGCGAGATCGCAGGTCAGCTCCGCGGCCGCCCATCTCTGGTCGCCGTCCTCCAGGGAGAGTGCCTCGCGAACGGCAGGCCAGATCTCCGCTTCCGGTGGACGCAAGGCGTGTCCGAGAGTGTACGCCGCGCCCCACCGGAGTCGGGGGTCGAGTGCGCCCAGAGCCGAGCGCAAGGCATCGCGCAGCGCCGGGGCGTGCGGCGCCAGGGGCGCGAGTCGGTCGGCGGCCTGTCGCTGGTGCGTGCGACTGGGATCGCCCAGCAGCAGGGTCAGGCTCGCGGCCACTGTGGGATCGATGCGGGCGGCCGCCTCCGCGGGTGTCAGTCGTTCGAGGGCTTCGAGAGCGTGGGGGCGTTGGCCCGGGGTGCGCAGCGCCGCCAGCATCGTACTCTGCCAGGAGGCGTTCTCGCTCATGTTGCGACTCCGACCGATCGCTGCACGAGATCGACCACCTCGGCGTTCCGCAGACCGAGCAGATATCCCCGGTCTTCATCGAAAAAGGCCTGCACCGCCTCCTCGACGTCCGCGGGGCGGGCCGGGCGGCCGCGCAGCCTGGACGCCAGGCGCGCGGGGGTATCGTGTGGGGCGATGAAGTCGCCGGTGATGGTGAAGCCGTCGACGCATCCGTCGACGATCCGACTGCACGCTTCCACCGGCCCGAGTCGGCCGTGCACACGAGCGACCGGGTTCGAGAAGACCTCGGCGGAAGGTGGTCCGGAGACGCCGTGCGGACGCGGGGTGGGGGCGGGATCGCCCAGCGCCCGATCCCGCGGCTCGAGATCGAAGCTCTGCGCGTAGCCTCGCGCGGCGTGCTCGGCGAAGTTCTCCGGTTCGAGATGGCTCGCCCCCCGGGTGCCGAGAACCGCGCTGAGGTGGCTCGCGTCCTCCGGCCCAAAGAAGTGGGCGGGAACGACGCCTCCGGGATCGGCGCGGTCGAGCAGGAGGGGGATGGCGGCAAAGGAAGATCGCACCGCGACGATGGCCTGAAAGAGAGTGGGGAATCCGATCTCGACGAAGCTGATCGCCGCGACGGCGCGCCTCTGGTGTGTCACCAGGTCGAGTCCGGGGTAGACCACATCGAGACCGAGGTTGCGCAGGGCCTGCAGCACGCCGCGCACGCATCGATTCAGAACCTGTGCAGGCGCGAGGGCGTCGGGGTCGTCGGCGACCAGCGCCGCGCGGTGCGGCAGTGCCAGGGTCACGATCATGAAGTCCCGTCCCGCCGCCAGCGCGCGCCCCCCGGTATGACGAAACCATAGCGCCGCCCGGGCGGGCGTAGGTGGCCGGCGGTGGAACGCGCCGAGCGCGAGCACGTCGACGGGTTCGAGCGAGCTGACGTCGAGGCGCAGCGCTCCGTCCGCGGCGGCCGACAGGAGGGCCCGTTCCCGTTCCGATTGCCTCGTCGGCGTGACGCCCGCGGCGTGGCTCACCCAGAGCGTCGATGCAGGAGGCAATTCGCAACTCAGCCCAGAGGAGCGGGATCGTAGTAATGGCGCTCTCGCGCGATCTTGCCGTTGCGGATCTCGTGGATCGCGACCTCGCGGTGTCGCACCTTGCGCCCGCCACGCTTCAACGAGAGGTGCGCCTCCCACTCGATGACCACTGTCTGGCCGTCGCACCACAGATTGCGCACGATCCATTCCGCGCTGGAGAGGTGCGCGCTCCATTCTGCGCTTTTGCGGCGCAATTTTTCGATGCCGCGAGTAATCTCATTGCGGGGTACTTCTTCGGATTCGATGCCGTCGGCGTAGAGCGACATCATGCGCTTCTCGTCGTCGACCGAGGTCGAGGTGACGATGGCGCGTGCGATTCGTCGCAGATCGGCCAGGGTTGGGGTGGCGGCCTTCGCGCGGGAGGCGACCTTGCTGGCCGAAGCGGTCTTCTTCTTCCCGGTTCTTTTGTTGATCATCGGCCCCTTTCTCTTTCCGGTGCGTCCAAGCGCCGGCGTCAATCACGGTTTCCGCTTGCTCGAGGGGTCGTAATATCGCCCGTCGTGCGGGGGTGCAAGATGGTCCCCGCGGACCTCCAGACCGCTCACCGCAGCGAACGATCCGGCCCGAGGACGCTTGCGCGCCCGGCCCTCGAGGGCTTAGATCGCGAAGAGGGAGCACGGGCGATGGCGCACGAAAAGAAGACGGAACAGCCGGGCAGCGGCGCAGGAGAGGCCGGATGGCCGGTCCTCCATCTTTTTCAACGTCTCGATCGACGTCGATGGGGAGAACTCGACGCCTCGGTGCAGGAGACGGCGATTACCGAGTTCGAGGAGATGCTCGCTCGTTGCCGTGGCGAGGAAGGCCTCCAACTCCTGGCGGCCGGGGTCATCGGGAAAGCGGACTTCGCGTTGATGGCCATCCACCCGAGCCTCGAGCGCGTGCAGCGCCTCACCCAGGAGTTCGCTGCCACGCGCCTGGGGTCCTGCCTCGAGACCGTCTACTCGTTTCTCTCCATTTCGGAGAAGAGCGAGTACATCTCGAGTACCGGAGACCACGCGCGCCGCCTGATCGATGAGGACGGTCTGGAGCCGACCTCGGAGGAGTTTCGACAGCGGGTCACCGCGATGGCGGAACGCATGACGCACTATGCGGATATGCGGGTGCATCCCCGCCTGCCGGACGACGAGTATCCGGTTCTGTGTTTCTACCCCATGAGCAAGAAACGGGAGGATGGGGCCAACTGGTACGCGCTCTCCTTCGAGGAACGCAAGCGTCTCATGGGGTCGCACGCCGATGCTGGGCGCCGATACGCCGGCCGGGTGACCCAACTCATCACGAGTTCGACCGGCCTGGACGATTGGGAATGGGGGGTGACGTTGTTCACACGAGACCTGAAGGCCATTCGCGACATCGTCTACGAAATGCGGTACGACGAAGGCAGCGCGGTCTTCGGGTTGTTCGGTCCGTTCTACGTCGGCATTCGCATCGCCCCCGGTGCGTTACAGGCCACGCTACAACTCTGAGCGCGTCTTCGTGGGCGAGACCTCCGGGGGCGTAAGGAGCGTCCGCATCTACACCGACGGCTCCTGCCACGGTAATCCGGGGCCGGGTGGTTGGGCGGCCATCCTCGAATCCAGGAATCATCGCCGGGAGATGACGGGCCACGATCCGGCGACGACGAACAATCGCATGGAGATGATGGCGGTCCTCGAGGCGTTGCGCGCGCTCAAGGAGGCGTGTGTCGTCGACGTCTGGACCGACTCGCGTTACGTCGTGGACGGTATGCAGTCGTGGCTTCCGGGGTGGAAGAAGCGCGGTTGGAAGACGGCGAGCCGGCAACCGGTCAAGAATGAGGATTTGTGGCGTGCGCTCGACGCCGAAGCCGCGCGGCACCGGGTCACGTGGCACTGGGTGCGCGGCCACGATGGCCATCCCGAAAACGAACGCTGCGACCTTCTGGCGAACGAGGCCAGTGTCCGCGCCGGGAACGCCGACGGTCGTCGCTCAGAACGGTAGAAGCGGCATTCCGAAGAAGACCTGCAGGGCCGCGAGGAGAAGACCCAGAAGGCCCAGCGCAGGATGGATTTTGCGGGCGCGCGCATCCTGCGGGATTCGCCGGGAGAGAAGCGCGCCGGCCGACAGGGTGGCGACGACCGCGAGGCCGATCCAGAAGTGGGCCCCGGCGGCCGTTTCGAGATCGCGCCGCCACAAGACGGTTGCCGCGATTCCGCTCGTGGCGCTCAGCCAGACCAGGGCGAGCGC
>JAPOLW010000140.1 GCA_029976905.1 bacterium
ACCGGGTCGGTCCGCAGCCGTCGGATGGCACAGGACGTTCGGATGCCCTCGAGGAGGCGGACGTCCTCGCCGATCGTCTCGATGTCGATGGGATCGCCGGGGCGGCTACCCACTGCGCTCACGCCTTCGAGATGTAGTCGTTGTCTTCGAGGTACTTCAGCAGTTGGGCGACGCTTTCCTCGAGCGTGTTCTCACCGGTCTTGAGCGTGATCTCGGCCTTGTCCGGGGCCTCGTAGGGGGCCGAGATGCCCGTGAACTCGGGAATCTTGCCTTCGCGCGCCTTCGCGTAGAGCCCTTTCACGTCGCGCTTCTCGCAGACCTCGAGCGGGCAGTCGATGTAGACCTCGATGAAGTCGCCCTCCGTCATCAGGGCGCGCACCCCGTCGCGGTCGGCGCGGTAGGGTGAGATGAAGGCGGTGAGGTTGATCACGCCGGCGTCGGTGAAGAGGTTGGCGACCTCGCCGATGCGGCGGATGTTCTCGGTGCGGTCTTCGGGCGAGAAACCGAGGTCCTTGTTGAGACCATGGCGGACGTTGTCGCCATCGAGGATGTAGGCGCAGATGCCGCGGTCCCAGAGGGCTTTTTCGAGGGCGACGGCCACGGTGGACTTCCCCGAGCCCGAGAGGCCGGTGAACCACATGGTACATCCCCGATGGCCGAGGATGCGCTTGCGGTCGTCGCGGCTCACTTCGCCGGGATGCCAGGTGATATTGGTGGCCTTGGTCTGCGATTCGCTCATCAGAACTGGGTAGTGGTCGGCTCTGGGACTGTCAATTTCGACGCCGCTCGATCTGATCGGCCAGGAAGAGGATCGTGTCGATGTAGGCGTCCGAGCGATTGTAGGACCAGATCACCTGGCGCTTGTCCGCGGTCGAAATTCCCGGGCGCCAGCCGTGCTGCGCGAGATAGTGGGCTGCCGAGTGAGCGGCGTCGGCCGGATCGTGGAGGCTCACGCGACCGTCCCCGTTGCCGTCGACGCCAAAGCGTAGATAGCTCGAGGGCAGGAACTGGGGGATGCCGAAGGCGCCTGCCTTCGAACCGACGATGCCCAACGGGTCGATCCGGAGTTTCGTACCGATTTGAAAGCCGGCGAGGACCTCGGGGTAGAAGGTCTGCTCGAGATAGACGCCGCGTTCGCGGGTGCGCGCCTCGATCCGGGGCCAACGCTCGCGGGGTTCTCCCTTCTGGTGCCGACGCACGTTGCGCTCGACGTTTTTGGGCTCGTTGGCCATGGCCAGCCGCGCGAGCCGATAGAGGACGGTGTCCTTGCCCTTGTTCTCGCCGCAACTCGTCTCCACGTGGAAGATCGAGGCCACCACGCTGGCCGGTACCTTGAACCGTCGCGCTGCGCTCTCGAAGGCGCCGGCGTAGCGCACCCGGCAGCGGCGGGCTCTCGCGATGCTCGAGCGGGAGCGAAACCCGCGGTACAGGCGCGACGACTCGCCTGGATAGAGTCCGAAATCGAGTTGGCCGTGGGCGCGCATGCGCGGATCCCGGAAGACCCGAAGGACGTACTCTCGCGGGACGCCGTCGCGTTGCAGTTTGTCCATCAGGTAGGTCCAGCCGCGCGTGTCGGCCGTTGCCACGCTGACGCCGGTCACGACCGTGATCCACGCCGTCGTCAGGAGAATGCCGGCGGGATGTCGGAGGCCGCGGCTGGGCCGCGGGAATCGTGATTCGGGGAACGTCACTCGAAGGCGTTCAAGCCGGTGAGGTCGCGGCCCAGGGTCAGGCGGTGGATGTCTTCGGTCCCCTCGTAGGTGTTCACGGTCTCGAGGTTCATCATGTGACGCATGATCGGGTAGTCGTCGGTGATGCCGTTGGCGCCGAGGATGTCGCGCGCTTTGCGCGCGATGGCCAGCGCCTGCGAGACGTTGTTCATCTTGGCGAGGGAGACCTGCTCGTGTCGCATCGTTCCTTCGTCCTTGAGCCGGCCGAGGCGCCACGACAGGAGTTGCCCCTTGGTGATCTCGGCCATCATGTCGACCAGCTTGGCCTGGACGAGTTGGTAGCCGCCGATCGGCCTGGAGAAGACCACGCGGGAGCGCGCGTAGTCCAGAGCGCACTCGTAACAGGCGCGGGCGGCGCCGAGGGCGCCCCACGAGATGCCGTAACGCGCTTGCGTGAGGCAGAGCAACGGCGACTTGAGCCCGCCGGACTTCGGCAGCAGATTCTCCTCGGGAATCCAGCAATCCTCGAGAATGAGTTCCGAGGTGATCGAGGCGCGCAGGCTCCACTTTCCGTGCATCAAGGGCCTCTCCAGCCCGTCGCGCTCCTTTTCCACGAGGAAACCGCGGATCACGTCCTGGCCGGTCGACTCGTCCTCGAGCTTGGCCCAGACGACGGCGACGTCGGCGATGCTGCCGTTTGTGATCCAGCGCTTCGTGCCATTGAGCACGAACCCGTCACGCTCGCGCCGCGCGCGTGTGATCATGCCGCCGGGATTCGAGCCGAAGTCGGGTTCGGTCAGACCGAAGCAGCCGATGGCCTCGCCACGCGCCATGCGCGGCAGCCAGTGTCGCTTCTGATCCTCGGAGCCGAAGGTGAGAATGGGGTACATCACCAGCGAGGATTGGACGCTCGCCGCCGAACGCAGGCCGGAGTCTCCACGCTCGAGTTCCTGCGCCATGAGTCCGTAGCAGACCGAATTCAGGCCGGCGCCGCCGTATTCGAGCGGAATCGTCGGGCCGAAGCATCCCAACCCGGCAAGTCGTGGCAGCAGTTCGGTCGGGAACGTGCCCGCGGCGAAGTGCTCGCGCGCGAGCGGAAGGTATTCGTCGTCGACGAAACGTCGGATCGTCTCCTGGACCTGCCGCTCCTCGGGCGAGAGGAGGTCGGAAAGGGCGTAGAAGTCGCTCGGATCACTGGCCATGCTGCGAAGCGTAACCGGCAATCGGGGGGTGGGCCAGCGAAGAAGTGGGCTCCCGGCGATGGCGTGCCGCAGACAGAATTTTCTTGTGCCGTGAGAGAAAAGAGGGTCCTATGGCGGGCATGGGGGACGCCCGTGTCGCTCGCCAGGAGTTCCGAGCTGCCTTTGGCCTGGCAATCGCGTTCCTGGCTCTGGTGGCGCTGGAGCGCGATCCCTGGGGGGAGCGAGCGACATCGCCGCTCGCTGCATCCGGTCTTGCCTCGGCTTCGGATACGCTTCCCGATGCGGTTCTGCCGGGACGCGGAAGGATTCTCATCGCCGACGACCGCCTGCGGGGAGGCTGGGCCGAGACGGTCATCCTGCTCGTCGATCACGGCCCGGACGGAGCGATGGGCATCATCGTGAACCGGCGCAGTCGCGTGAAGCTCGCGGAGGTCCTGCCGTCCCGCCGGGACGTGAAGAGGCGTGGGGACGAACTCTGGGTCGGCGGCCCCGTTCAGCCGACGCGACTCATGGTCCTGGCGCGCGCTCCGGAGCGACTGGTCGACGGCGTGCCGGTCTTCGGCGAGGTGCAGCTGATCTCGACGACGCGGGGCCTCGCCCGCGCCTTCGGCAAGGGAATCCCGCCGGCGGCAGTCCGGGTCTACGCGGGGTACGCCGGCTGGGCGCCGGGGCAACTCGAGGAGGAGATCGCGCGTGGTGACTGGCAGGTCGTAGACGGGCAGGTGAGTACGGTTTTCTCCAAGGACCCGGACAAGCTCTGGGAGTCGCTACGCAGCGAGGACCGCGGGCGTTGGGTGCGGGGGCCGGCCCGGATCCCGCCCGCCTGAGGCGGCGCCGTCGTGCACGGAAGCCCCGGAGTTCCGCACCGAGGGGAGGCTAGGGCCCGACGTGGAGGATGACCTCCCGGTCGCCGCGTGCGTGCCGGTGTTCCCAGAGAAAGATTCCCTGCCAGGTTCCGAGGGCCAGGCGCCCGTCGAGGACGGGGATCGATACCGACGTTGCGGTGAGCGCCGCCTTGATGTGCGCCGGCATGTCGTCGGGGCCCTCCTCGGTATGGGTGTACAGAGGATCGCCCGTGGGCACGAGGCGGTCGAGCCAATCTTCGAGGTCCCGGCAGACGGCCGGGTCGGCATTCTCCTGGATGATCAGGCTTGCCGAAGTGTGGCGCACGTACAGGGTGCACAGGCCCTCCTGGATTTCGGCCTCGGCGATCGCCTCGGCGGCCTTTTGCTCGACCCGCTCGGTGATCTCGTGCAGGCCCTGGCCGCCGACCAGACATCGAATGCGTCGAATGCTCACTCCCGGGATCCTACCGAAAGCGAGAGTCGGTCGAAACACGGGCTTTGTGGGGAGTGCGCGGGAAGTGCAGCGGGCGCGGGCGCGTGTCATTGTCCTGCATGGGCGAAAAGTCGCAGCACTTGAGCCATGTCGACGAGCGCGGGCGCGCCCGGATGGTCGATGTGGGGGAGAAGGTGGAAACCCGTCGGGTCGCCATCGCACGCGGTGTGGTGCGCATGAAGCCGGAAACGGCTGCGAGGATCGCCGACGGACGAATCGCCAAAGGCGACGTCCTGGCCACCGCCCGGATCGCGGGTGTGCTCGCGGCCAAGAAGACCGGTGAGTTGATCCCACTTTGCCATCCGCTGCCCGTCGACTTTGTCGACGTCCGGATCGAGGTGGATGCGGTCGGGGGATGCGCCTCGATCGAGGGCGAGGCGCGCATCACCGCGCGGACCGGGGTCGAAATGGAGGCGCTTACCGCGGTCACGGTGGCGGCGCTGACGATCTACGACATGTGCAAGGCGGTCGACCGCGCCATGGTCGTCGAGGACGTCTGTCTGGTGCGCAAGAGCGGTGGCCGCAGCGGCGACTGGATGCGCGAGTCGTGAGCGATCCATTCGAGGCCACCGTCAAACTCAAGCGGGGCAAGGACGGACCGATCCGGGCGGGACATCCGTGGGTCTTTTCGGGGGCCATCGCGGCTTTCGAGGGGGTTTCGCAGCCGGGTGCCTTCGTGCGCATCGAGGGGGCGGACGGCAAGCCTCTGGGAGTCGGCTTCTACAACCCCAACGGTTCGATTGCCGTCCGGCTGGTCGCCCGTCGCGTCGTCGCTCTCGACGCAGCGTTGGTCCGCCGGCGCGTCGCCGAGGCGCTGGCTCTGCGCCGCGCGTTGGGCCTGGTGGGCGGGCGAACGGGGTACCGGCTGCTCAATGGCGAGGGGGACGCACTTCCCGGGGTCGTCGCGGACGTCTTCGACCGCCACGTGGTTCTACAACTCCTGAACGCGGGAGCGGAACGCCTGCGCGACGAGGTGCTGGAGGCGCTGGCATCGGAGATCGCGCCGGTCGGGATCTTCGAGCGTTCCACGGGCGGCGCGCGCCGCGAGGAAGGGCTCGCCGATCGAATCGAGAACGCAGCCGGGACCGAACCTACGGCGCCGGTCGAGATCGTCGAGAACGGAGTGCACCACCTCGTCGACATCCAACGCGGACAGAAGACCGGCTTCTTCCTCGACCAGCGGGACAACCGGGCTCTCGTTGCGCGTCTGGCGCGTGGCCTGCGCGTGCTCGATTGCTTCTCGTACACCGGGGGCTTTGCTCTGGCCGCGGCGGTCGGGGGGGCCGAGAGGGTGCGCGCGATCGAGACGTCCGGTCCGGCACTCGAGCGCGCACGCGCTTCGGCGCAGGCCAACGGTCTGGATGCCTCCCGGGTCGATTTCCGAGGCGTCGACGTCTTCGACGCCCTGCAGCCGGTCGAACCCGAGGCCCGGCCCGAACTGATCGTGCTCGATCCGCCGCCCTTTGCGCGCCATCGCGCGGATCGGGATCGTGCGACGCGCGCCTATCGTGATCTGAACCGAAAGGCGCTGCGTGCTCTCGCGCCCGGCGGCCTGTTGATGACCTTTAGTTGTTCGCCGCACGTGAGTCGGGATCTCTTCACGCATGTGGTGGCGACGTCGTCGGCGCCGGGGCATCGATTGCAGTTGCTCGCCCAACTCGGCGCTGCCCCCGATCACCCAATGCTTCCCGCCCACCCCGAGGGCGAGTACCTCTGCGGCGTTCTCGCCCGCAGCATCCCCGAATAGGCGCGGCGCGATCGGTGTACGCGCGGCGCGAGGGCCCCGGGAGAAGAGGCCGACCCACGGGGCCGCGCCGGGCGATCGAACGGATCGAGGCACCGCAGGAGTCGTCCATGGCAGGGGTTGGCGCCGGGGGGGGCGTCGCCGGTTCCGGAAGGTCGAGCCCGGCGCCGGGGATGTGCCGCCGGAGCGCGGGCGGTCTGCGCGCCGCCCCGGGCGCCCGCCGGGGCGGGGGGGCGTCGCGCGCCAGGGAGAATGTGCGGCGGCGAAGATTATCCGTTGTGCGGTTGGCAGATGGGGGTAGCCTTGTGGCGTGGAACTCCAGGAGATCCAAGGCCAACTCATCCCCCTCTTCGAGGATCTCGACGTAGCTCTCGAGGCCGAAGGCGCGCACGACGTGCGTCCCTTCTTCGAGCAGATCCGGGTTTCGATCGAGGGGGCCGCCTCCGTGGACGCCTTGATGTCGCCGTTCCAACTCCTTTCCACCGCCGCCTTCCACGGGTTCGCTTTTGGTCCAAGCTCCTTCTGGACCGTGAACGTGGTGCTCGAGCGCGCCCACGGGATCGCCTCGGTCCTGGCCTCCGCAGGCGAAACGCGACACTGATGTTCGCCCGGCGCGTCGGCCGACGGTCGCGCCCGCTCGCCGCCGTCGCTCTGGCATGCCTCCTCGCGACGGTCCCCGTCGGACCCGCCTGGAGCGAGAGCACCTCGCTCGCTGAAGCGGTCCGAACCGCCGATCGACTCTACGCGCAACGCGGTCGTCGCGTCGATCCCGCCCGGCGGGCCGATCCGGCCCAGATCGACGCCGCCATCGACGCGTACGCGGGGGTCCTCGCCGCCCACCCCGACGACCTCGGCGTGCGCTGGCGTCTGCTGCGTGCCCTCTACTTCGCAGGCGATCACTCCAGCGCGCCGGAGGAGAAGCGACGCGCGAGGCTCGAACAGGGCCGGGAAGTCGGTCGCATCGGTCTCGACCAGATCGCCGACCGGTTCGCCGATGGCACACGACTCGAAGACTTCGATGGAACCGAGATCCGTGCCCTCGTCGTGCCCGACCAGCGCGCGGACGTCACGGCGACCTACTATTGGCTGGCTCTGGTCTGGGGAACGTGGGCCCAGTTCACGGGAACCCTGGAGGCGATTGGAGACGGAATCGCCAATCGTCTCTACGAGTTCACCGACGTCGTTCTCGCGCTCGATCCCGGGTACGAACGGGGCGGGGCCCATCGTTTGCGCTCCTACCTACACGCGACCCTGCCGCGGGTTCCCTTCGTCACCGGGTGGGTCGACCGGGAGCGTGCCGTCCCGGAGGCGCAAGCCGCTCTGGCCTTCGATCCCCAGGACCGGGGGAACCGCGTCATCTACGGTCTGGCCCTGCTCGACACGCGGGAGGAGGCAGAGAAGGAGGCCCTCGACATCCTTGCGGCGGTCGCGGGGCCGGGGCCGCGCGACGAGAGTCTGACCGAAGATCTATCGATCCGCGCGCTCGCGCTGGAGCGGCGCGGAGACGACCCAACCTCGCCCTACGGTGCAAAGCCGCCGGATCCCGACGGCACCGGCCGGGTCTACCTCGGGCGTGAGATCGCGCTGGTCATGGGTCATGTCGCTGCCTCCTGGTTGGAACGACCCGACCGCGCGACCTCGGAGATGCCCGACCGGGTGGTGCGCGAGATGGATCTCGCGCCCGATGCCGTCGTCGCCGACATCGGAGCCGGGACCGGCTACTTCAGCTTCCGCATCGCCGGCCTCGTTCCGCGGGGAGAGGTCCTCGCCGTCGACATCCAGCCCCAGATGCTCGAGATCATGGACCGCCGGTCGATGGACCTTGGTGTGTCAAATGTGCGCACCATCCTGGGCTCTTCGGTCGATCCCCGGTTGCCCGAAGGCGGCGTCGACGCGGTCTTGTTGGTCGACGCCTACCACGAGTTCTCCCACCCCAGGGAGATGGGGGCGGGCATTGCCCGTGCCCTGCGGCCAGGCGGGCGCGTTTTCCTGGTCGAGTATCGCGGGGAGGACGATTCCATCCCGATCAAGCCGCTGCACAAGATGACCGTCGCGCAGAGCCGCCGCGAGCTCGAGGCCGTCGGTCTTCGCTGGGTGGAGACGAAGGAATTCCTCCCCGAGCAGCACTTCATGGTCTTCGAGAAACCGGGTCCGGCGTCGCCTTGACGCACGGTTGCCGTGCGCCGCGCCCGGCCGTGCGACGCGCGAGCGCCCGGCGCGGCTGATGCGTTTGGTTGCAACGGATGCGACAAAACCTTTCGCGTGCAACCAAATGCTGCGGAACGTCACCCCGGCGACCTCGTATCGACGCCATTTCCTTTTGGCACGGCCTTCGCTCTCGGGGCATGGCTATCCCATCGAGAAGCGAAGACCGGCCGCGCGAGCGGCTCGAGCGTATTGGCGTCGAGGCTCTCAGCGACGCGGACCTCCTTGCTCTGCTCCTGCGCAGCGGTCACGCGGGGGCCTGCGTCGAGGTGCTCGCCGAGCGACTCCGGCATCATTACCCGACACTGGCGGCGCTTGCCGAGGCAAGCCCGGGCGAATTGGCTCGCGTGCCGGGGATC
>JAPOLW010000141.1 GCA_029976905.1 bacterium
CCCTGCTCGATGTCGGCCGGAGCGAGCAGAAAGCCCGCCATCTTCCGGGCATCGCGTCGGGGGAGCGACTGGCGACCGTCGCCCTTCTCGAGCCCAACGGGCGTTGGGACGCAGCCGGCATCGAGGCGACCGCGGAGCCCGACGGCTCCGGGCACCGGCTTCGTGGGACGAAGCTCTTCGTCCCCGACGGTCATATCGCCGATCTGCTCCTGGTGGCGGCCCGGGAGCCGGGGAGCCTCGGAGCCGAGGGCGTGCGTCTCTTCTGCGTCGATCGAGGCGCGCCGGGAGTCCGCACCCAGATGCTCCGGTCGATCGATCAGACGCGGCGCCTGGCCGAGGTCGTACTCGACGGTGTCGTCGTCGGGGAGGAAGATCTGCTCGGCGACGGCGGCGGCTGGGAGGCCATCGAGCGACTCGCGGCGCGCTCGCGGGTGGCTCTGTGCGCCGAAATGTGCGGAGGAGCCCAGCGGGTGCTCGACATGTCGGTCGAGTATGCGAAGGTGCGCGAACAATTCGGTAAGCCCATCGGCTCCTTCCAGGCGATTCAGCACAAATGTGCCGACATGATGGTCCAGGTCGAGAGTGCAAAGGCGGCGACGTATTACGCGGCGTGGGCCGTGGCCAGCGGCGCGACAGACGCATCGCTGGCCGCGTCGATGGCCAAGGCCTATTGCTCGGATGCATACCGCGTCGTGGCGGGAGAAGGGATCCAGATCCACGGTGGGATCGGCTTCACCTGGGAGCACGACATGCACATCTACTTCAAGAGAGCCAAGAGCTCGGAGGTGAGCTTCGGGGACGCCACGTGGAACCGTGAGCTCGTCGCCGGGCAGATATTGTGAGAGGCAACAGTCATGAGTGATTCCGGTGCAGTGATCGAGTCCGTCCTGAAGGAACAGCGGAAGTTCCCACCCCCGGCCGAGTTTGCGGCCCAGGCCCACATCGGCTCGATGGAGGAGTACCGGGCGCTCTGCGCCGAGGCCGAGAAGGACCCCGAAGCGTTCTGGGCACGGATCGCGGACGAGCATCTCGACTGGTTCGAGAAGTGGGACAAAGTCCTGGAATGGGAGGCGCCCTTCGCGAAGTGGTTCGTCGGCGGCAAGCTGAACGTGAGCCATAATTGCGTCGACCGTCATCTGCAGACGTGGCGCAAGAACAAGGCCGCGCTGATCTGGGAGGGAGAGCCGGGCGATCAACGCACCTTCACCTACCAGCAACTCCATCGCGAGGTCTGCAAGGCCGCCAACGTGCTCAAGGCCCTCGGCGTGAAGAAGGGCGCCCGGGTCGGGCTCTACATGCCGCTCGTCCCCGAACTCGCGATCGCGATGCTCGCGTGTACGCGGATCGGCGCGACGCACTCGATCGTCTTTGGCGGTTTTTCCGCCGATGCCATTCGCGACCGTATGAACGATTGCACGGCCCGCGTCGTCGTCACCGCCGACGGCGGGTTCCGGCGAGGGGCGGAGTTTCCGCTCAAGCCCACCGTCGACCAGGCCCTCGAGGGTTGCCCGTCGGTCGAGAAGGTCCTGGTCGTGCGGCGGGCCGGTTGCGACGTGGACTGGAAGGAGGGCCGCGACGTCTGGTGGGACGATGCAATGGCGACGGCGAGCGCGGACTGCGAAGCCGAGCCCGTCGACTCCGAGCACCCGCTGTTCATCCTCTACACCAGCGGTACGACCGGCAAGCCCAAGGGGGTTCTGCACACCACCGGCGGGTACCTCACCCACGTGGCGTATAGCTCCAAACTCGTCTTCGACCTCAAGGACGACGACACCTATTGGTGCACCGCCGACATCGGCTGGGTGACGGGGCACAGCTATCTGGTCTACGGCCCGCTGGCCAACGGGGCGACCTGTGTCATGTACGAGGGCGTGCCGAACCACCCCGAGCCCGATCGCTTCTGGGACATCGTGGAGCGCCACCGCGTGACCATCCTCTACACCGCGCCGACGCTCATTCGGACCTGCATCAAGTGGGGCGAGCAGTGGCCCGATCGCCACGACCTGTCGTCGCTGCGGCTGCTTGGGACGGTCGGGGAGCCGATCAATCCCGAGGCCTGGATCTGGTATCATGAGAAGATCGGCGGCGGCCGGTGCCCGATCGTCGACACGTGGTGGCAGACCGAGACCGGCGGCATTTTGATCTCGCCGTTGCCGGGGGCCACGCCCGCCAAGCCGGGTTCGGGGACTCTTCCCCTGCCGGGGATCTTCCCCGAGGTGGTCGACAAGGCGGGAAACGAGGTCGGCCCCAACGAAGGCGGCCTCCTGATCGTCCGCAAGCCGTGGCCCAGTATGCTGCGAACGATTTACGGGGACGACGAGCGCTATGTGAAGACCTATTGGAGCGACATGCCCGGGAGTTACTTCACCGGAGACGGCGCGCGGCGGGATGACGACGGGTATTTCTGGGTCATGGGTCGCATCGACGACGTGGTGAACGTGTCCGGGCACCGTCTCGGCACCATGGAGGTCGAGAGCGCCCTGGTCGGGCATCGGGCGGTGGCCGAGGCCGCCGTCGTCGATCGTCCGGATGAGGTGAAGGGACAGGCACTCGCCGCCTTCGTCACGCTCGAGGGCAACCACCAGCCGTCCGATGATTTGAAGAAGGAACTCCGCGATCACGTCGGGCGCGAGATCGGCGCCTTCGCCAAGCCCGACGATCTCCGCTTCACCGATGCCCTGCCCAAGACCCGCAGTGGCAAAATCATGCGGCGACTGCTGCGCGACATCGCCGCAGGTCGCCAGAGCGGAGATACGACGACGCTCGAAGACGCTTCGGTGGTCGAGCGCTTGCGACAATCCGGCGACGAAGAGTAAGGCGGCCGATGTCCGATTCGACGGCTCCGATCTCCCTCTACAACACTCTCACGCGCCGGGTAGAGCCTCTGGTCACGCGGGAGTCCGGCCACGTGCGGATGTACGTCTGCGGCGTCACCGTCTACGACCACGCGCACATCGGCCATGGTCGGATGCTCACCGTGTTCGACGTGCTGGCGCGCTACCTCGCCTGGGTGGGGCAGAAACTCACCTACGTCCGCAACGTCACCGACATCGAGGACAAGATCATCCGGCGGGCGAACGAGGCCGGAGAACCCGCCTCGGCGCTCGCCGACCGGATGACGCAGGCCTTCCTCGAGGACATGGAGGCGCTGGGCTGCCGGCGCCCGACCGTCGAACCGCGCGCGACCGAGCACATCGACGAGATGCTTGCCTTGATCGGACGACTCGAGGAGCGCGGCGTCGCCTATCGGACCGAAGGGGACGTCTACTTCAGCGTGCCCGACTACCCGCAATACGGTCGGCTCTCGCATCGCAAGCTCGACGATCTGCAGGCTGGGGCGCGCGTCGAAGTGGGGGAGCGCAAGCACCATCCCTGTGACTTCGTTCTATGGAAGGGAGCCAAACCCGGGGAGCCGACCTGGGAGAGCCCCTTCGGTCCTGGCCGCCCGGGCTGGCACATCGAGTGCTCGGCCATGGCGTCGAAATACCTGGGCCAGCCCTTCGATCTGCATGGGGGCGGGGAGGATCTCGTCTTTCCACATCACGAAAACGAGATCGCGCAGTCGGAGGCCGCCAGTGGTTCCCCCTTCGTCGGCCATTGGATGCACGTCGCCTTCCTGCGGCTCGGCGAAGAAAAGATGTCGAAGTCCCTCGGGAATTTCGTGACGATCCGAAAAGCTCTCGAGCAACACCCCTGTGAAGCTCTTCGGCTCGCACTCCTGCAGACGCACTATCGCTCGCCGCTGGAATTCTCCCCGGGCGTCATCGAGGAGGCGCAACGCACCCTGGTGCGCTTGTATGAGACTCTCGCGCGGGTCGATGCGACGGGTGCGGCTGCGGCCGCCGGCGCGGACGACGCAGATCTGTGTCGTCGGGAGTTTCGCGATGCGCTTGCCGACGATCTGAACACCCCCCGGGCGCTGGCCGCTCTGCACGACGGGGTTCGCGCGACCAACCGGTTGCTGGACGCGGGAGAGGATGGCGCGGCGGTCGCACTGGGCGCCGCTCTGCGGGAGGCGGGCTCGGTCTTTGGTGTTCTGGGTGGCGATCCGGTCGCCACCCTGGCCTCCTGGCGCAGCGATCGGGCGGCCGAGGCCGGGCTCTCCGATGCCGAGATCGAGGCGGTCATCGCGCGCCGCAAGGAGGCGCGCTCGGCCCGGGACTTCGCGGCGGCCGATGCGGCCCGCGACGAGCTATTGGCCGCCGGAATCGATCTGAAGGACCACCCCGACGGAACGACCACCTGGACCCTGCGGCGCGGCCGCGACGGCTGAAATGCGGCCGTTGCGCCGGTCGCCCTCGTCGGTCGAGGGGCTGCGTTCAGGGGCGCGGTGAGTCCCGGTTCCCGTACCTTGGTGGACCGCGGCGGTACACCTCGAGGCTGGGTCCGAAGCGACGTCGCCAGCCTCGCACTTTCTGATGGGCTTCGGGCAGATTTCCGCCGACCGCAACGTCGTGAACCTCTCCCTGCGCCAGCTGGTCGGCGAACGCGACCAGAGCAGAGTCCTGCGCAGACACCAGCGCGTTGTCGACCACCTGGATGTTGGCGAGTTCGGGAAATTCAGCCGCGCCCCCCGCCGATTCGAAGACGTCGATGAGCGTGGCACCGAGACGCTGGGAGATGAGAAGATTGTCCCGGACGATGATGTTCGCGCACGTCGTGCTCCGGCAGAGGAAACCCTCGGCGCAGTCGGCGTCGGTCCGACAGAGTTCGGGGCCACGAACCTTGCGCTGGTCGCTGCCGGGGAGACAGCGACTCCCGACTGCGCCGAAGCGGATCAAGGCCGTGCCTTCCTCTTGCGTATGCAGGGTGTTGTCGGAGAGGAGCGTATGCACACTGCACTCTCCGAACCGCCCCGGCGTACCGACCCAGAAGCCCGTCGCTTCGGGCCCCAGCCAACTGCAGTGATTGGCCGTGGCGTGCCAACCGGTCTGTAGGATCGCGCAGGCCTTCCGGAGATGGATCAGATTGTTTCCCGTGAGGCGAGCACCGTTGGCGAACGCGGCGATGGGGCCGCCCTCGAATACGGGAGGGCGCACGCCCCAGGCTCCGGAGGAGAACTCGTTGTTCGTGACGAGATTCTGGGCCGAGAGGATGAGGACGTGGGTGGTCTCGCCCTGTCTCGGGAGGCGCTGGATGTTGTTCGAGTAGATGTTGGAGCCGCCGTAGAGTTTAGCGCCGATGGCGCCCGGGCACTCCCCCAGGATCGAGATCCGATTGTCTTTGAGTGAGCCGTAGCCGTTCGCCGAGATGCCGACGGCACGAGGTGAGTCCGCGAAGTCGACTTGGTTGTCGGAAACGCTGCCTTTCGGGCCCGTTGCGATCGCGATGCCGCGCGTCCCTGTGATCGCGACGTTGTTCCCGACGATCCGGGAGTCTTGCCTGCTGCGGATTCCCACCGCTGACGCATCGGCGGCGGGTCCGGACACCTCGATCCGCGCGTTGCGGATGTCGGAGCGCGGCCCGACGTCGATTCCGATCGCGCCGGGACCCTCGACACGGATGCGCGCGTCGTCGATGCTCGATCCAGTTTCGCGGGCCACGATGCCCTGTCGGCACGTTTCGATTCCGAGGTCGCTCAAGCGCACGAAGGTATCCGGCCCGGCTTCTCCGTCCACGAGCAGCGCCGTGCCGGGGGGCGCCGGGGGAGCCGCGCATCGCAGGACGAGGTGATCGCCGTGCAGACAGGAATCGGCCTCGCGGGAGCAACGAATGTGGATCAGGGGGGGTGCGTCCGGACCCGTTGGTGCACTTCCGACGATCTCCAACTCCTCGAGCCGGATTCCGCCTCCATCGGAGAGGAGCAGCCCCTGTTCGAAGCCATCGCCCCCGGCCGCGACCAGCCGGAGCGCGGGACGTCCGCGCAGGGTCGTGCCCGGGGGGATGCGGAGGCCGGCCCGCAGCAGGCAGGTAGAGCGGCCGCCCAGCTGCACGATACCGCCGCCGTCCCGCGCGACAGCGTCGAGAGCCGCCTGGATCCCGGGGCCGTCGTCCTCGCCGGTGCACGAGACTTCCCCGGCCCAGACCGCAGGGGTCGGGCAAATCAGGAGCAGGGATGCGGCAGTGGCGACCGTCCGTCTGGTCGCTGCGGCACCCCATCCGCGTTCCCCACGACTCTCCGGGCCGAGGCCCTCCCTCGCGCCGGCGCGCTGGAGGTCCTCGTCGTCGTCGGGGCGGCGCAAGGCGGGCCCCGCAGCCGTCGCCTTCTCGCAGATGGGCATCTTCATCGCCGGATTCGTTATGTAGCGTTTTCCAGCGAGATCGCTAGGATCCCGGCCCGAAGGAGTGAAGATGAATTTTCCGATCGACCTGACCGCCTTCGAGCCCCTGCCGCTCGATCCCGCCCGTGAGCAACTGAGCCCCGCAGAGCGGAAGACGCTGGCGGCGAACGTACAGCTCTGCCGGGACGCGATCATCTTCTTCACGGCCACCGGAGCGGCCAAGGGTCTGGGCGGGCATACCGGCGGCCCCTACGACATCGTGCCGGAGGTGATGATCGCCGATGGCTTCATGCGCTCGGGCGCCCCGGTGGTTCCCCTCTATCTCGACGAGGCAGGCCATCGTGTCGCGATCCAGTACCTCATGGCGGCGCTCCATGGCGATCTGCCAGCCGAGCAACTGATGCGATACCGCGAGGCGGATTCCCAGCTCCCGGGGCACCCGGAGTTGGGCTTCACGCCGGGCGTGGGCTTTTCCTCGGGGCGTCTCGGCCACTTGTGGCCCTTCGCCAACGGCGTCGCCATGGCGCACCCCGACAAGGCCGTCATCCTCTTCGGCTCCGATGGCTCCCAGCAGGAGGGGAACGATGCCGAGGCCGCCCGACTGGCGGTCAGCCACCAGCTCAACGTCAAGATCGTCGTCGACGACAACGACGTCACCATCGCGGGCCATCCCAGCGAGTACATGCCGGGGTTCTCGGTGGGGCAGACCCTGGCGGGCCACGGTCTGCCCATCGACGAAGGCGAGGGCGAGGATCTCGATTCCCTCTACACCCGCATGGCACGCGCCGTGACGACGCCCGGTCCGGTCGCGTTGATCAACAAGCGCAAGATGGCCGTCGGGATCAGCTCGCTCGAGGGTGCGCCCAAAGCGCACGACGTCATTTCGGTCGACAACGCGGTCGCCTATCTCGAGAAGCACGGTCGCGACGAGGCCGCGGCGGTCCTGCGCTCGATCGAGAAGCCCAAGCACGCCAATACCCACCGGGGCAGCTCCGATACCCTTGGCAAGAACCGCGAGGTCTTCGGCACGGCGTTGGTCGAGATTCTCGGAAAGCTCGACCCCGACGAGCGCCACCGGCGCGTGCGGGTCATCGACAGTGACCTCGAAGGCTCCTGCGGCCTGCACCACATCCGCAAGGCCTACCCCGAGATCTACGTCTCCTCGGGGATCATGGAGCGCGGCAATTTCTCGGCCGCGGCCGGATTCGGCATGGAGAAGGGGCGCCAGGGTGTCTTCGGGACGTTCTCGGCCTTCCTCGAGATGTGCGTCTCCGAGATCACCATGGCCCGGCTGAATCACGCCAACGTTCTCGCCCACTTCAGCCACGCCGGCGTCGACGACATGGCCGACAACACATGCCACTTCGGTCTGAACAATATGTTCGCGGACAACGGGCTTGCGTCGGAGGACGAGACGACGCGCCTCTACTTCCCGGGTGATCAGCACCAGATGCGGGCGATCCTCGCGCGTGTCTTCGACGATCCCGGCCTGCGCTTCGTCTTCTCCAATCGCTCGGCGGTCCCCGATCTCCTCAAGGAGGACGGATCGCTGCTGCACGGCGAGGGCTACCAATTCGAACCCGGGAAGGATGAATTGGTTCGCGATGGGACGGCGGGCTTCGTCGTCAGCTTCGGCGAGACGTTGTACCGGGCCCTCGATGCGGTCGAGCGGTTGAAGGAGAAGGGCCTCGACGTGGGCCTCGTCAACAAGCCGACGCTCAACGTCGTGGACGAGGAGATGCTCGCGAAGGTCGGCTCCAGCGGCTTCGTTCTGGTCGCCGAGGGGCTCAGTTCGACGACGGGTCTCGGGAGCCGCTTCGGAAGCTGGCTTCTCCAACGCGGCTTCTCACCGCGCTTCGACCACATCGGCACGCACCGCGAGGGGTGCGGTGGCCTCTGGGAACAGATGGTTCACCAGGGCCTCGATTCGGATGGAATTCTTGCCCGTGCGGAGGCGTTGGCCGGCTGAGTCCGTCTATTTCGGGTCGCCGAAATAGATGTCGAGCTTGCACGCCGTCCAGAGGTGCTCGGCCAGAGCCGCCCGCAGTCCGCGCACGGGGAATTCCAGGAGCACCGGGCTCTTTTTGGCTGGCCGGACCTGCATGTAGAAGACCGCTTCGGGATCCTTGCTCTCTTCCCGGTACAGGCGGCCCATCAATTGGGTTGGAGCGGGTGCGAAGTAGAGGATCCCGGCGGGGGTCTTGCGGACCTTCCACGTTCCGTCCGGGGTGAGCCGGTCGCGGCGGAAACCGACGTTCACCGTACCATCGGTCGAGA
>JAPOLW010000142.1 GCA_029976905.1 bacterium
GGACGGAGCCACAGAAACGAGGAAGAGCGCGGCCCACACGCCCCGCAACGAAGGCCGCCTCGCCGGTCCAAGCACCCGCATCCGGGACATCCTACCACCCACCGCGACGGACGTCCCGACTCAGAGCACCCCAGCCTGGCGGAGCGCCGCCGCAGCCGCCTCCGACGCTCACCGGTCACGCAGCCATTGGTGGAGCAGGAAGAGCACGACCACGAGCGGCGCCAGGACGATCCAGACCCAGAATCGCGCGGCGGGCGGCAGGGGCGGCTGCACCTCGACGGGCGCCTCGACCTCGACCCGGATGGGAGGAAGACCGATCCGCGCCTGCAGGATCCAGCGCCCGGGGCCGGACGTCTCGAGCCGCGCGGCGTAGAGGATCCGATTGGTCGCCTGCGCATGATCCGCGCGAACCCAGTCACCGCCCGCACGAGCCCGCCCCGCCTCGCGAACGAGGCGCACCGCGACCTCCGCCTCGAGCACCGCAGAATCATCGTCGGCTCTTTGCAAAAGCACGCTCACGTCCGCCGGTCCTGCCCGGAGCGGCACTGGTGCCGCGAAGACGCTCACGACGAGATCGCCCCGTCGCTCCTGGACGACGACGGCGCCTCCGTCGCCGCGCGCGAGGGTCGCGGCCAGGACGAAGAGGGCAAGCAGGCCTCCTCCCCCGACCCACGCACGCGCAGCCGCCTTGCCGCCAACCCTCACGGAAGAAGCATGCCGCGCATCTCCATCGGCTGGAAGAGCAACCAGATCCCGACCGCGAAGAGCAGGACCGTCGTCGCGGCCCAGGGAAGCAGCGCGCCGACCGTCGCACCGATCCGACCGGCGACGGGACGCACGATGCGCCAGCCCAGGTAGAGGCTCGAGAGGAGGCCGACGTCGAGAAGAACGATCTGCACCGAAATCCAGCCATCTGCGACCGGCCCCATCGCGTGCGCCATCGACCAATCCGGTTCGCCCAGAGACAGACCGAGTCCCCGGGCCACGCGCGTCGCCACCGGAAGCGTACCGGCTGCCCCGCTCACGAGGTGGAAGAGCAGATGAGCGGCCCACATGGCGATGCCCAGGGGAACGAGCGCCAACGCAAGCCGCCGGGCGAGAATCGCGGCCTCCGGCAGCCCCCCTCCGGCGCGCCCGATCCAGCGGCTCGTCGTCAGGACCAGGAGGGCCGGTGCGCCGACCACCGACAGGAGCAGAAAAGCCGTGAAGACGAGCGTCCCCTCTCCGGAGCCGAGGGCCTCTGCCGCTCGGCGCATCCCCGCGACGACCGGCTCGACCATGCCGGCGGCATTCGCAAAGGCGCCAAAGACGATGGCCAGAGCGAGGGCCACCACGTCGCGGCGGAGGCCGAGCCGGCCGAAAGAAGCCCGGAGGGGATCCGTGGTCAGCTCGACGCCAGGCCATCGCGCGACGAGACCGACGTTGTCGTGCGGGCACGCGCGTACGCAGTCGAGACAGAATGTGCAGTCGAGGTTGCCGACTTTCGTGGGAAGGTAGAGATCCAATTCACACCCCGGTGCCCCGGGGCGGCCTCGAATACAGTCCTGTGTCGTGCAGTCGGCGCAGACGTGCGACGCTCGCGCCCGGACTTCGAGCGGCGAGACGAGTGAGCCGATGAAGTTGAATTGCCCGATCGGGCAGACGTATTTGCAGAAGCTCGCGCCCTGGAAGAGCCCGTCGACGAGCAACGCGAGCGCGAAGTAGGCGATCAAGATCCAGGCCGTCCACAGCGGCCCATTCCAGGGGGCAAAGACCTCGTAGGTCCAGAGGAAGAGCACGACGAGAACGACGGCAAGCCACTTCGAGCGCAAGCGGACCGGCCAGGCCCACTGCGCCGGAAACCACCGTCGCGCGAGGGCACGGGGAAGCATGAAGGGGCACGCGAAACAGAAGAGATTCCCCACGACCAGAAGTCCCAGCACCGCCAGAGCACGAGCCCAGGTCCAGGGAAGAACCCCGGCCAGGTTCATCGGCGCCATCCGCGGCCCGAGAAAGCCGTCGGCGACGATCGCGAGCGCAAGGACCAGAAGAATCGATTGCAACGCCCGCCGGGTACCGGACCAGCGCAGGATCGATCCAACGCGCCCGATCCCCAGGAGGTCCAGGTCGCGCGGGGGCGGAAGGGGCGCAGACACGGTGCGCGCGGGCTGTCCGGGGCGAACCAGTCGGGGCGAGAGGAGGTGGAAGACGAGCACCATGAGCGCCGTGAGCAGGACCAGCGACCCGGGCACCCAGAGAATCGCGCCGGCAACGCGTTGATCGTCGAGCGCGGAGACACCCCCTAGACGAGGGGCGCCGTCGTACACCGGGTAGAAGACCCGGTCGCTGAAGACGAAGAGAGCCGACAGCACGGTCATCTGCAGAGAGGCCAGCACCAGATAGGGCACCAGGACCCAACGTGACATTCGTGCCCGGCTCGGCCACGGTTGCAGCACGGGGAACCAGAAGAGCAACGCCCCAAAAAAGAACGAAAGGTGCTCGGCATCGTGCCACAGCGGATCGAGCAGCGCCGTCTCGTAGAGCGCCGGTACATGCCAGAGCCAGGTGACGCCGACGAAGACGCACCAGCAGGTCACCGGATGGGTGAGAAAATCGCGCGCCTGCTCGAGGCGCGACCAGCGAAGGAACGGCCCCAGCCCGTCGCGGCGGAATGCCACCGGCAGGCCGTGCAGGAGCGGGAGCGCTGGCCGCCCCATCCACAACAAAGGCGGCGCCACCATCATCAAGAGAAAGTGCTGGGTCATGTGAACCTGCAGGAGCAGGTCGGCAAACGCATCGAGGGGCGAGGCGACGGCGACGTAGAAGACGGCGAGTCCCCCGAGAAACGCGACGGCGCGCCAGGGGGGAAGCCGCTCGGGTACGGAGCGAGCGAGTGAGCGCCGGCCGCGCAGATAGATCCAACCGGCCAGGAGGAGCCCGCCCCCCACCAGAGGCTCGAAACGCCACGACGCAAGCGCGGCCTCCACCGCCGGACTCACGCGCCGGTCCCCCGGTCACGCCGGTCGATGGGGGACGCCTCGCCGCACCGCGGACGCGCGATCAGCTGGGTGCCCCCGGCTGCCGCGATGCCGCCGCACCCCGGCCAACGGATTCTTCCGGTCGCGCCGGCGACGCCGAGTTGCGCTGCACGGGCTCACCGCTGGGGTGCAGGGTCGAGAGGAACGCCACCAGGGCAGTGACCTCCTGCGGCTTCAGATGCTTGCCGTAGGCAGGCATGTTGCCGTCTCCCTGCAGAACCTGGCGGATCATTTCGTCGCGCGTCTGCACGGCGGCGACATGATCGAGAGCGGGACCACGCTCTCCGCCCTCCCCGCCGAGGCTATGACAATTCCGGCATTGCTTCTGCTGGAGGAGGATCGCCCCCTGCAGCTCCAGGGGCGTTCGCCCCTCGACATATTGTACTGGTGTCGGCGTCCCGCTCCAGGCGTCCATGTGCGGCGACCACGGAGACGAAAGGCCCAGATAGGCAAGCGTGCCCAACATCAAGAAGACCGTGATCACGAGCACCCACGCCCCCGGCCGACGCTTCCAGCTCTTCTCTCCGAGGTTCGAGTAGAAGGGCAGCAGAAACGCCGCCGCGATGAGGACGACCGGCGCCGTCAGGATGAGCGGGGTCTCGAGGTAGGGAGGCAGCAGAGCGAAGGCCGCGAAGAGCCATAGGAAATAGAAATCGGGGCGCGGCACCGTATCGATCAGCGTCGGATCCGGTGGCCCGTTCGGCCCCGCCGGGCCGAAGATCGCCGCGGCGCCGAAGAGAGCGATCAGAACGAGTCCCGCAAAAACGAGATCCTTCCGGACACCCTGGGGGACGAAGGGCTCGCCGTCCTCCTCGATCAGGGCATGATACTCGTCGAGATAGCGCTCGCGCGTCACCAATCGTCCCGGCATCGGCCATTCGTTGATGCCAACCTTGATCACCAACCAGAGGTGGAGGCCGATCAAGATCAAGAGAAGACCCGGGATCACGAAGACGTGCAGGGCAAAGAAGCGCGACAGGGTCTCGGCACCGATGATCGGCCCACCCAGGACGAGGTGGACCAGGGACTCACCGATGACGGGAAAACGTCCCATCATGGAAACGCCGATCCCCAGTCCCCAATAGGCATCCTGGTCGAAACGCATGACCTGGCCGGTGAAGGCCATCCCGATCGTGCAGAGAAAGAGCACGCAACCCACCACCCAGGTCAACTCTCGTGGGTATTTGAAGGCGCCAAAGAGAAAGACCTGCACGAGATGGATGGTCATCAGAGCGACCATGAAGTTGGAGCCCCAGAAGTGCAGCGCGCGCAGGAACCAACCGAGCGGCTGCTGGTAGTTCAGGTACTCGAGGCTATTCCAGGCCTGATCGGCAGAGGGCACGTAGACCAGGGCCAGGCACGTGCCGGTGACGATCTGCATGACGAAGCACAGCAGAGTCGCGCTACCGAAGACGTACCACCAGCTTCCCGAGCTGCGTGGAATCTCGTGCACGATGGGCGGCAGAATCGACTCGCGGAACGAGAGCCGGAGGTCGAACCACTCCCCGATTCGCACGAGGCGGCTCTTCGCTTGCGGAGTCTTTGGAGACGACGCCATGGAAACGCCTCAGACCGGACCCGCCAGAGTCGGAAGCTGACCGCCGCGGACCCACAATTCCTGCCCACGCAACTCGTACTCATACTCGAAGAGGCCGCGAGGCGGCGGTCCCGATGCCCGCGAGCCGTCGGCGTAATAGACGCCCCCGTGACATGGGCACATGAAGAGCTGCGACTCCGGAAACCAGCGCACCGGGCAACCCAGATGGGCGCAGTTGATCGCAAAGACCTGAAAGCCCGAGGGTCCCGTGCGCCGGACCCAACAGGGAATCTTCGCCGTCATGCCATCCCAGGGCACGGTGAAGGGATTCTCGTAGCTCGCCAGACGGCATTCACCCTCGGGGAAGTCCGCGACGTTCCCCAGCGGAATCCACGCCTGGTACGAGCGCCGCCGCAGCGCGCTTGCGACGTATCCGACGATCGGCACACCGATCATCGCGGCGCCGATCACGTTCAATGTGATCCCGAGTCCCATCAAAAAGCTACGCCGCGACGGTGGCTGCAGCGCTGGCGGCCCCTTCGGGTCGACGTGATCGCCCTCAGCCATGCGTCTTCTCCTTTGCTGCAAAAGGTTGCCCTGGGAACTCGACCCGATGCCCGACCAGCCAGGCCACCACGTCGGCGATCTGCTGGTCGGTCATGGGCGTGCCCGGCTTCGCCATCCGGAAGTCCGGCATGCCGAGGTCCGCGCGTCCGGCGACGACCACGGTGCGCAGCGCCTGATCGCTGACCAGAGCGAGGTAGGCCGGGTCGACGATCGAACCGCGCACCGTGCCGCCCGTCCCATCGGAACCGTGACAACCGGCACAGAATTCTGCGTAGACCGCAGCGCCACGTTCGGCATCACCGGGCGGCGCCGCATAGGCGGGCAAGGCCGCCCCGGCGAACCGACCCGGCTGCCCCCAGCGCGATCGCATCGAGCGGATCAGGATCTCGATCTGCTCGTCGGTCAAGCCGCCGCCCTGCGCCGCGCCGAATGCCGGCATCAGGGTCCCGGGGACCCCCGCCCGGATGGTCCGCCGTAGACTCCCGTCGTCCACCCAGGCGAGGTAGAGAGGTTCCTTCATCGGACGCGCCGCACCCAGCGAGCCGTCGGCGCCATGGCAGCCCGCGCAATGCGTTCCCCAGAGAAGATCGAAGCTCGTGATCTGCGTCGGACGCACCGGACGATCCGACGGCACGGGCCGGCCCGGCATCGACTCACACCCGAAGACGGCCAACGCGGCGGCGCATACGACCCGGCGAAGCAGGCGACTCAACGCGAACCTCCGCTGTCGCCACCCGTGCCGCCGGTCTCGAGCCCGGCCCGCACCGCCAGCGGCGCGGACTGCAGCGTTTCGATCCTCTCCATGCTGGCGATGACGAACCCGGCCACCAATCCGAAGGCGACCTGTGAGGCGGCAAACCATTGCCATTCGATCCGATCCGCGAGGGCCGGATCGACGACGCCGAGGCCGGTCGCCACCAAACCGGTCCACAACAACGGAGCGACGACTCCTCCCGCAAGGGCGGGGTGACTTGGAAAGATCGGGAGGAGGACCGCGTAGAGGAGACCCATCAGCAGGGAGAGAATCAGATGGATCAGGATCGCCACCACCAGCCCGGTTCCATCGAAGGCGACCAGCACCGCGGTATCGGCCACGGCGAGCGACGGCATTGCCGCCGCGGCGAGAAGATTCACCGGATACCAGAGACTTCCGAATGCAAGGAGACCGAAGGTCTCGGCGAGAACGGCCATCGCCAGCCCGCCGGCCAGGCCACCCCGCAGGCCCGCGGACAGCGGAAAGACGTGCGTCGGCAGACGCATGCGATGGCCCGCCTCACCCAGTTCGAGAGTCTCGGCGACGGCCGCCGACGGTTCGATGGGGCGCGCACGAAGCGCGGGCGGGACCCGCGCGACGACCTCTTCGTGCGGACGCGGCAAAACCTCGCGCCACCAACCAAAGCCACTCACGAAAAAGCAGACCACGCCCGTGATCGTCACGAAGGGGTGGGTGACCAGGCCGGCAAATCCCAGCGTCATTCCGAACGCGGCCAACAGCGGCCACGAGGTCGGCGCAGGCAGTTCGATGCCTTCTTCGTGTTTTCCGGCAGCCATCAGACGATCAGATAGACGACGGTGAGAACGACGACCCACACCGCGTCGACGAAATGCCAATACCAGGAAAGGACGTCCACCCTCTCGACCTCTTCTTCGTGCAGGAATCCCGCCAGACTGAAGATCAGGACACCCGCGAGCATCAAGAGACCGATCGTCACGTGCGCGGCGTGGAAACCCACCAGGGAGTAGAACGTCGTGCCGAGCAGATTGGTCTGCAAGGTGAGGCCGTCATCGTAGATGAGCCGGTACCACTCGAAGCCCGTCCCGATCAGAAAGACGAGTCCGAGCAGGATCGTCAGCAGCCAGAAGCCGTTGAACGCAGCCCGATGCCCTTCACGGAGGCTCCGGATCGCGAGCGTGATCGTGATGCTGCTGGAGAGCAGACAGATCGTGCCGAGAAGGGGGAGCTCCAGAACGTCCCGCGCGTAGGGGCCGCTGAGGCTCTTTCCCAGATAGAAGAGATGCGCGACCACAAAGATCGCAAAGAAGGCGCTCTCGGTGAGGATCAGGCATGCCATCCCCACCCGGCCGCGCGCCGGCAGACGCCACGAGGCTGCCAGGTCCTGGGTTGCGTCGGTCATTCGTGATGCCAATCCGGGTCGTCGGGGTGCTTGAGGTCCCAGAGCGGCCGCCGGCTACGCACGGTCGGAATCGTCTCGAAGTTGTAGGGCGGCGGTGGTGAGGTGGTCGACCACTCCAACGTCCAGGCATCCCAGGGGTCATCCCCCGCCTCCTCGCCGTGCCGCAGGGACGAGAGGACGTTCCAGAGGAAAAAGAGAATCCCGATCGCCTGGACGAGGACGCCGATCGACGTAATGAGGTTGAGCATGTCCCAGCCGCGTCCGGCGTCGAAGGTGTAGATGCGCCGAGGCATCCCGAGCAGACCCTGAAAATGCATGGTGCCGAACGTCATGTTGAAGCCGAGTACGAAGACCCAGAAGTGCCAGCGGCCGATCTTCTCGGAGAGCATCTTCCCGGTCGCCTTGGGAAACCAATGGTAGATCGCCGCGAAGATGCTGAAGAGCAATCCACCGATCAGAACGAAATGGAAGTGCGCGACGACGAAGTAGGAATCCGATAGCTGCCAGTCGAAGGGCGCGACCGCCAGCATCACGCCAGTCAGACCGGCGATGACGAATTCAAAGAGAAATGCGGTGCACCACAGCATCGGCATCCGGAACCGGATCATCCCGCCCCACATCGTCCCAAGCCAGTTGAAGATCTTGATTCCCGTCGGGACGGCGACGGCCATGGTGCTGGCGGCGAAGAAGGTATTGATGGGCGCCGAAAGACCGACCGTGAACATGTGATGGGCCCAGACGCCCAGACTGATGAAGCCGATCCCCACGGTGGCCGCGACCATGATCTCGTAGCCGAAGATCGGCTTACGCGAGAAGACAGGCGTGATCTCGGAGACGAAGGCAAATCCCGGGATGATGAGGATGTAGACTTCGGGATGCCCGAAGACCCAGAAGAAATGCTGCCACAGTACGGCGTCCCCACCGGCCTGCGTGTCGAAGAAGTGCGCCCCGAGAAAGCGATCGAAGAGGAGCATGATCTGCGCGGCGGTGAGCGGCGTGAGCGCGACCAGGACCAGGAACGCATCGACGAGCATCAGCCACACGAAGAGCGGCATCTTCATGTAGGTCATACCCGGACAACGCATGCAGAGGATCGTCGCCACCAGATTCAGTGCGGTCGCGGTGCTTCCGAATCCCGAGACCATGATCCCGAGGATCCAGTAGTCGGTCGAATTCCCGGGCGCGAAAGCAGGCGACGTCAGGGGCGCGTAGGCAAACCACCCGACGT
>JAPOLW010000143.1 GCA_029976905.1 bacterium
CTGCTCGTCCAGGAGGCGCCGCAGAGCCTTGTCGGTGGGCAGCCGCGCGAAGCGCTGTGTCACGTTGCGGTCCGTGAGAGCCCGCAGGTCCATCAAGGCTCCGCTCTGGCGACCGACGTCTTCGAGTAGCGCGCGCAGGGGGGCATCGGTCGCGTCGACGGTCAGCGTGTCGTCCACGTAGCGGACGACTGCCACCGCGTGGGGCGCAGACGACTTCGCTGCAGGCGGCGACGCCGCTGCCTGCGCCGACGACTCCGCTGCCGCTCCGAGCGCCGCTGCCTGTGGCGACGACTCCGCTGCCGCTCCGAGCGCCGCTGCCTGCGGCGACGACTCCGCTGCCGCGCGGGCCGCTGCCTGTGGCGACGACTCGGCCGCCGCTTGGGCCGCTGCCTGTGGCGACGACTCCGCTGCCGCTCCGAGCGCCGCTGCCTGTGGCGACGACCCGGCCACCGCGCCGCTCGCGACCAGACAAGCGGTGGCCGTACACGCAGTGACCAGAGCGAGCAGGCGATCGGGGCCTCGTCGTCCCATGACGACACCAACCTAGACCCTGGTTTCGCCTGGAGGCAAGACACTCGACCGCGGTCGCCGGACCGGGTAGCCAGGGGCGTGCGCCCGACTCTCTTCGAGATCCCGTGGTGGGGGGCCACCTTGCAGGCCTATCCCACCATGATCGCTCTCGCGGTCGTCGTGTGCCTGGCGATCGGCCCGTGGTGGGCGGAGCGCCTGGAGGGACTTCCGCGCGGCCGCGTGTTTCGGGCGCTCGTCTGGGTCGGCGTGGCCACCTTCGTCGGTGGTCACCTGCACTTCCTCTTCGGAACCTGGCTCGGGTCCGGTGCCGACGACGGTTGGCGTTGGGGGCTGCATGCCGCCGGCGCGATCGTCGGCCTGACGGTCGCGTCGCTGTTGGTGCCGTTGGCCTTCGGCCTGCCCATCGGGAAGTTCGTCGACGGCCTGGCACCGACGGTCGGAATCGGAATCTTCGCGGCCCGACTCGGTTGCCTTCTGCGCGGCTGCTGCTTTGGAGCGTTGTGCGAGGGAGCGTTCTGCATCCGGTTTCCCTCCGGCAGCATGGTGCACGCACTGCACGCCACCTACGGCCAACTCCCCGCCGGGGCGACCGTGTCGGCGCCGGTCTACCCGTTGCAGATCTACTTCGCCGCCTCGGCTCTGCTGGTGACGCTCGTCGCGTTGCTCGCCCGGCCACGCAAGCGGTACGACGGCCAGGTCGCCCTGCTGGCGTTACTCACCTTCTCCGGAAGCGCGGCTGCTCTGGAGTTTCTGCGCGCCGACGTCTTTCCGCGGGCCTACTGGGGCCCGCTGCCGCAGCTGGCGTGGGTTGCGCTCGGCCTGACCGCCACGTCGGTGGTCGGCCTCGCTACGGGCGGTTGGTTCGCCCGGCCGTCGCGCCGCGTCCCCTGAGGCGTGCACGGCCGGACCGACGACGAGGCGCCGGTCCGCGCCCGACCGAACGGATTTCGTCCTCTGCCGTGCGGGATCTTCTTCCTATTGCGGGATTTTTTGGGGTTTGTAAAAAGTTTCGGCAGAGGCGCAAGGAGAGCGCGATGAGGGGACATCCGCGGAGCTTCGACAGCCACCCCGGCTCCCGGGAGATCGGGTGCGTCGACCTGGATGTCGCGCGCACCCTCCTGGCGGGAGCCAGCGCCGAACTGGGCCGTCTCGCGTTCACCCGGGGTGCCCACCGCCGTACGGCGGGGCGACTTCGGCGTGCCCTGGCAGCCCTGACGCTGGCCACCGGCCTTCTCGGGGCCCCTCTGCCCGGCCCGGCATCGGCGTCGACTGCCCGTTTCCAGAAGGCCTACCGTGGCGAAGGTCTCCCGACCGTCAAATTTGCCCGTCCCACCCTCGCCGACATCGACAGGGACGGCGATCTCGACCTTCTCGTAGGGGAGTGGTTCGGGGAAACCGTCGTCTCCGAAAATACGGGCACACCCTTCGCACCCGCCTTCGCGCCCGCCATCAAAGACGCCTTCGGCCTCGCCGACGTCGGAAACTTCGCCACGCCGGACCTGGTCGACATCGATGGTGACGGCGATTTCGATGTCTTCGTTGGCGAGTCCTACGGTGACACACGTTTCTTCGAGAATACGGGCTCACCCGCGACGCCCGCCTTCGCCGTCGCGATCGTGAACCCCTTCGGCCTCGCCAACGTCGGCTACCAGGCCACGCCGAAACTGGCCGACATCGACGGCGACGGCGACTACGACGCCTTCCTCGGCAACTCCGACGGCAACATCACATTCTTCGAGAACACGGGCACACCCAGCGCCCCCGCCTTCACCTCCGCAATCGTGAACCCCTTCGGCCTCGCCAACGTCGGCCGGATCATCAGACCGGACCTTGTCGACATCGACGGCGACGGCGACCTCGATATCTTCGGCGGCGAGACCGAGAGCTACCTGTACTTCTTCGAGAATACGGGCTCATCCGCGGCGCCCGCCTTTGCTCCCCCTTCCGTGGGGGCCTTCGGCATCGGGAGCTTTGCCGACCCCACCGAACCCGGTTCCAGTCTGCGGTCGGTCTCGCCAGCCTTCGCCGACATCGACGGCGATGGCGACTTCGACGCCTTCGCCGGGGACCGGGGCGGCGCGATGGCCTTCTTCGCGAACACGGGCTCATCCACCGCACCTGCCTTTGCCTCCGTCCCAGCAAACCCCTTCAGACTCACCGATGTCGGTGAGGCTTGCTCACCCGCCCTGGCCGATATGGATGGCGACGGGGATCTGGACGCACTCTCTGGTGCCTACGACGGCCACAGTCGATTCTTCGAGAACACCGGCTCCCCTTCCACGCCGGCCTTCGCTCCCGCGGTCATCGACCCCTTTGGCCTCACCGACGTGGGCGCAGATGCAACGCCCGCGCTCGTCGACATCGATGGCGACGGTGATTTCGATGTCTTCATTGGTGAGTTCTACGGAGACACACATTTCTTCGAGAACACAGGCTCATCCACGGCGCCCGCCTTCGCCGCCCCGGTCGTGAACCCCTTCCGCCTGCGCAACGTCCGATACGCTCCCAGGCCAGAGCTGGTCGACATCGATGGCGACGGTGACTTCGACCTGTTCATCGGGACCTACAACGACCCCTACGCGCGCGGGAGCGAAAACTTCGGGGACATACGCTTCTTGAAGAACGTCGGGTCCCCTGACGCTCCATCCTTCGCCCGCCCCGTCGTCAACCCGTTCGGCCTCGACCAGGCCGGGGAGTATCTCTCGTACGCTGCACCGAGGCTGAGCGACATCGACGGCGACGGCGACTACGACGCCTTCGTAGGCGATTCGTACGGCGATACGCGCTTCTTCGAAAATACGGGCTCCGCAAACGCACCGGCCTTCGCGCCCGCGGTCATGAACCCCTTTGGGCTCACCAACGTCCCCGAGAATGCCATCCCGGCCCTCGTCGACATCGACCACGACGGCGACGTCGATGTCCTCGCCGGGGCCTACGACGGCGAAACGCATTTCTTCGAGAACCTCGCTTCGAATTGCGGCGACGGGACGTTGCAACTCAGCGAAACATGCGACGATGGCAACACGCTCGATGGAGATTGCTGTTCGGCCACGTGCCAGTACGAGCTCGCTGGAAGCCCATGCGGCAATGACGGCAACGCCTGCACGACGGGCGCGACCTGCGATGGCGCTGGCCTGTGTGGGACGTGCAGCGCCCCGCTTGGAGGCGTCGGTGCCACGTGCGGCTCTTTCTGCGGCGGGGTGATCCAGTGCAAGCAGCCAGCGCCTGGCGTGTGCACATGCGGAGGTCCGACGACACAGTGACGGGCCTCCCGGTCGGCTGACGAAGTGGAGAAGGAAAGCGGTCAGGAGGCGCGCGTCCTATCGAGCCCTGCGCACCCAGAGCGCGTAGGACTCGCCTTCGACCAACTCCGCGGGCAAGCGGATCGTAAGCGCATCCGCTTCGGGGGTGCTGATGTTGACGAATTCGGCCCAGCCCGCGCTCGCCGAGTTGCCGACGGGCAGAAGGGGCGGCGCCGCGGGAATGCTCGTCGTATCCGCCACCTGCGCATAGACGATCTCGGAGGGCTCCGAGAATCCCTGGCCCCCGAGCACGAGCAGGTCGTCGGGGCCGGCACCGACGTCTTCCGAGCCCCTCAAGGCGCGGCGTCCGCGCTTTGGTCGGCCGGGTCGGAGCCGGGGAGGAAGGGGACGTACTCGCGCACCTTGCGCTCGATGAACATCCATTTGATCGCCGAGAGGCTCGCCTCGATCTGGCTCTGCGAGAGAAGCGGCACCTCGATCTTGCCGCGCCAGGAGACCCGCTCCGAACCGCCCGGCTCGATCAGGCCGTAGTCCTCGAGGCTGAAGAGCAGACGGATGATGGGCTCGAGGGCGGGGCGGAAGGTCCACATGTGCGTGGCGAGCAGATCGGTCTGCTCGCGCTGGTCCGCGGCGACGTTGTAGACGCGCGGAGCGAAGAGATCAAAGACGCGGCGGTCGGTGCGGTCGAGGTCGACGCCCTTCAAGTGGATCTTGAACTGCCGCCACTTCACCGCCATGAGCGTCCCGTTCCAGAAGAAGAGGACGTGCTCGCGGGCGGATTTGTCGGACGACCCGAACCACAACGCACTCTGATCGAGGCCGTCGATGCCGCGGTCGTCGGGGAGGTCGGCGCCGGCGACCGACGCGAGCGTCGGATAGAGATCGTGGATGCTCACGATCTCGTTGGTCTCGGTCGCCGCCGGGACGTGGCCCGGCCAGCGCACGAACATCGGCGTGCGGATCGACCCTTCGTGTACGTTGCCGAGGTAGCCGGTGTAGGGACCCGGACTTCCCACGTACGGATAGGCGTTCATGTCCGGTCCGTTGTCGCTGGCGTAGATCACCAGGGTGTCGTCGGCGATCCCGGCCGCCTCGAGCCCATCGAGCACCTGCCCCACGCGGTGGTCGTGCTCGAGCATGACGTCGGCGAAGGACCCGTTGCCGGAGCGACCGGCGAAGTCGGGATGCGGCAGAACCGGGTGGTGGGGGTGCGACCACGCCACGAAGAGGAAGAAGGGGGCGTCCCCGTTTGCGTGCGATTCGATGAAGCGGACGGACTTCTCGGCAATGATCGCGTCGATCTGCGGACGGTTCGCCTCGGTATAGGGCTCGAGCGCACGCGCTCGCTCGCCCCGGCGCCCCTCCCATAGCCGATGGGTCTCGGCGAGGCTGGGGTCGAAGCCGGGTGAGCTCGCGTGCAGGACCACGTCGGTGCTGAACGGAAACCCCCACCAATCGTCGAAGCCCTGATCGTTGGGCAGACGGCCGGGCTCGCCGCCGAGGTGCCACTTGCCGTACATGGCGGTGTCGTAACCCGCGTCGGAGAGCAACTCGGCGATCGTGTATTCCCAGGGCGCGAGCCCATTGGGCAGGCCCGGCGGCGCGGCGCGCAGGGTGCCCGATCGGATTGCATACCGTCCGGTCATGAGCGCCGAGCGCGACGGCGAGCACTCGGCTTCGACGTTGAAGTTGGTAAAGCGCATGCCCTGCTTGGCCAGCCGGTCCAGCCGGGGTGTCGGCGCCATGCGGATCGCGCCGCCTCCGTAGGACCCGAGGTCGCCAAAGCCGAGGTTGTCGCTCAGGAAGAGGACGATGTTGGGGCGCTCGGCCGCGCCCGCCGACCCTACCGCGGCGAGCGCGACCAGAAACGCCCCCATGGCACGACGCAACGGTCGAGTCCGGAGCACCCACCGCTCGCGATTCCGGCCAAAGGCCCGGGACACGCTAGAGACCCATCATACGATCGAAGTTCGCCGAATAGAATCCGTCGCGGGCACCCTCCCCGAGGTCGCCGAGCGACGCCTCGAAGCGCTTGAGCGGATCGCGGCCCCCCTCGGGGTGCGGATAGTCGGACGAGAAGAGGAAGAGGTCTTCTCCCGCCTGTTCGATCATCCAACCGACCGGCTCGGTCGGAAAGGGGGTGAACCACAGGTGGTCGTGCACATACTCCGAGGCGCGACGCGGCAGCTTCAAGGCCGGCTCGGTGCGCGCGAAGGTTTCCTGGGCAATGTCCATGCGGCGCAGCCAGGGCACGACCCACATCGCGCCCTGCTCGATCACGCCACCGCGCAGACGCGGGAAGGTCTCGAACATGCCGTCGAGGACCATGCACGACACGAACGTCTCCGGCGCATTGTGCAGGCACATGAAATCCTTCGAGCGGATGTTCTCTCCACCACCGAGGAAGTCGGTCGTCGGGGGTTTTCCGTTTTCGTGGAAGGAGCGCCGCAGGGGCCGGCCGCCGCCACCGATATGCAGCATGAAGGGAATGCCGGTGTCCTCGAGGTGCGCCCAGAAGGGATGGTAGTCGGGGTGGAAGGGCGAGAGGTCCCCGGCGGGCAGGGAGGGAACGAGGAGAGCGCCACACCCGAGACGGATCGCCTCGCGCGCCTCTTCGAGCACGCGGACGGGATCGCCCCACGGGACGAACGCGACGCCGATCAGGCGCGGATCATCGGCGCAGAACTCGGCCATGGCGCGATTGTGCGCGCGCGTCCCCCCGTAGAGGAGTTCCGCATCCGGCCCCGTAAACTGCGTGGCCGCGAAGGTGCTGAAGACCAATTGCTTGTCGAAGCCGAGCAGGTCGAGGGCGCGGCTGCGCTCGGTGGGATCGAAGGCGCCGAGCGCGGACCACCCCTTGGCACTCATCAGCCGGTTCTCGAGAGCGCGCGCGGCCTCGGGGTCGTTGCGGCGCGCACTCGCCTCGTCCACCGCCTTCTCGGCGAGCGCGCCCGCGCCGCCCAGATGCAGAGGGCGGATGCGCTCCCGGATCCCCGGGTCGGCGTAGCGCGGCAACCAGTCCCGAAGCTCCATGATGTGACTGTCGGCGTCGTGATACGTGCGTCCGCTCGCGTAGGGCATAGGCTTCCTCCGTGCTGGCTCGTGGGCCGACTAGAGACCATGTGGGCAGAATCGTCAATTCGGGTCCCGACCCGGACGGCGGCGAGGCTGGGTGTGCTCGATGGTTCGCGGCACGACCTCCCGCACGAGGTCGGGTCACGGCGTGGGTTGACTCGTAGCGCAGGACCGCGAACATAGGAGACTCATGAGGACCCAGACCCGTCGCTTCGGACTCCGACCGCTCGACCCCGGCCTCGTCGTCGCCCTGTGCTCCTCCGTCGTGCTTGCCTGCGGCGGAGGCGGTTCCTCCGGCGGAGACGGCCCGGCGGCGACGCCGTCGCCCAGCGGGCCCACTCCCATTCCCTCGCCGACCCCGGAGCCGACCCTCGACGATCTCGCCTTGCGCCGTATCGCCGAGGGCCTGTCGTCGCCGCTCTTCCTCACGACACCGCCCGACGAACCCGACCGACTCTTCGTGGTGGAGCAAACCGGCCGTATCGTGATCCTCAATGGAACGAGCGGGACCAGGACCTTCCTCGATCTGAGCGATCGGGTCCGCTTTGGCGGAGAGTTGGGCCTCCTCGGACTCGCCTTCCACCCGGCGTTTGCCGACAACGGTCTTTTCTACGTGAACTACACCGATGACGATCTCGTGTCGGTCACCTCGGAATTCCGGGTCGATCCGAACGATGCCGAGCGCGGCGACCCCGACTCCGAACGGCGGATTCTGGAGGTTCCCCTGGAGTCGGTGAGTCGTCACGGGGGCATGCTGGCCTTCGGCCCCGACGGCGCCCTCTACCTGTCGCTCGGCGACAGTGCCCAGAGCGGCGACCCCAACGGGAACGCCCAGAACCCGACCGACTTCCGTGGAAAGATCCTCCGCTTCGATCCGCTCACCTTTCCCGAGCCCCTCGCCGACAATCCCGGCTTCGAGAACCCGCACGTCTGGCACCTCGGCCTGTGCAATCCGTGGCGTTTCAGCTTCGATCGCGAGACCGGCGACTTCTATGCCGGTGACGTCGGCGAAGCCGAGGAAGAGGAAGTCGACTTCGCGTCGGCCGGCGTCGGCGGACTCAACTACGGCTGGAACCTCGTCGAGGGCGCGGTTTGCTTTCGTCCCCCCGACGAGCCCCGACCAGAGTGCCCACTCGAGAGATTCGTTGCGCCCGTCTTCTCCTACGGACACGACGCCGGCTGCTCGGTCACCGGCGGCTACGTCTACCGCGGCGACAACGTGCCTCCTCTGCGCGGCCTCTATCTCTTCTCGGACTACTGCAACGCGCGCGTGACGGCATTGCGGGTCGAAGACGGCGTCGCCCGGGAGGTGACAGATCTCACTCCCTTCCTCGACCCGGACGGCCGGCTGAATGCCGTCTCGTCCTTCGGCGAGGACGGCCACGGGGAACTCTACGTCATCGACGGCTACGGCTCGGTCTACCGGATCGAAAGCCGCCGCTGATCCCTCGGGCCGCCCGGGCGGCTGCGCCACGCAGACCCCGGAGGTGCACGAGCCCCGCTTTCTGTAAGCTCCTCTCATGGCGTACGAGATCCTGAGATTTCCCTACGACGGCACGATCGATGCCGACGGCCACATCCTCGAGCCCGCC
>JAPOLW010000144.1 GCA_029976905.1 bacterium
CTTCACTCTCATGGAGCTCCTCGTGGTGATCCTCGTGATCACCGTCGCGTCGGCGATGATCCTGCCCGAATTGCGCGGGTCGCTGGAGGAGACCCTCCTTCGCGACAGTGCCCGACAGATCACCGGTGCCTGCACGGTGGCCCGTGACCGCGCCGTCGCCTCGTGCCGCACCCATCGGGTCCGCATCGAAGCGACCTCGGGCAGGTTTCGTGTCGAATCGGATCCCGGCACCGGAACCGGACAGTCTACGACCCCCGTGGATTCGCCGGGCGCTTCCGGCGTCATTGATCCCCGCATCGTTGTCCGCCCGCTCGATGTCGACACCCCGGATTCCCCCGTGACACCGCCCCGACGTTCCGGTGCCGATGCCGGGGAAGGGCTGGGTTTCCATGCGGACGGCACCGCCGATGCCGGTGGATTCCTGCTTCAGGACCGATCCGGGTTCCGGCTCGCTCTTCGTGTCAACCCCACCACTGCGCGCGTCCGCGTCCGCGACCTGGGCCGTCCATGAAGACCCGACGCCGACAGTCCGCATTCTCCCTCGTCGAGGTCATGGTGGCCGTGTTCGTGCTTTCCGTCGGGCTCGTCGGGCTTGCCCGTGGCATCACCACCGCGCTCGTCTCGAGCAAGGAAGCCGAGCTCTACAACCAGGCCGTGGATGTCGCGGACAATCGTCTCGAGATGATCCGTGCCGAGGATCTCTTCTCCGATGGCGAGACCGAAGGCGAGTCCGGGCTCTTTCGATGGCGGCAGACCATCGCTCCGGCAGGGATCGACGGCCTGCACCAGGTCGAGGTGGCTGTCGAGCGCTCTGGCTCGTCAGGGGCTCTCTACAGGCTCCGCACGTTCCTTTACCTCGCCCCGACCGAAACGACGGTCGACGGGATGCGCGACCCTGCCCGTGAACGAGGGCGGGGTCGGGGTGATCGTCGGTCCCGCAACGCCCGTGCCCAGCGTCCATCATGAAGCCGCGCACGACCGATCCACGCCCCTGCGGCTTCACGCTCCTCGAGCTGCTCGTCGCGACCGCCCTGATGTCGATCGTGCTCGTCGCGTCCTATGCCGCGCTCAGCGCCGGACTCGAGGCGAGGCGGGTGGTCGAGCCCCGGGCGGAGGCTTTCCAGTCGGCCCGTGTCGCGCTTGGACTTCTCGCCGCCGATCTTCGGGCCGCGTGTCCGCTCCACAAGGGCCCGGAATTTCTCGGCATGCAGCGCCAGATCGGTGGCATGCAGGCCGACAACCTCGACTTCGCGACCCACAACTACACTCCGGTGCGACCGGGGCAGGGGGATTATTGCTGCGTCAGCTGGTTTGTTGAACGGGATCCGGTCTCAGGTGAAACCCGGCTCTGGCGGCGACGCAATCCCGGTCTCGCCTTGGACCCGCTGTCGGGCGGCGTCCGCGAGGAGATCGCCTCCGGCATCCGCGGGTTCACCGTCGAATACCATGACGGATTCGACTGGTACGACACCTGGGGCGACAAGGACGGGGAGGTCAAGCAGGCGACGTCCAACCGAGAACGGCCCAACTTGGTGGGCCTGCCCACCGCGGTCCGTGTGACCTTGCTCGTCGATCCCGAGCCCGCCGTGCGTCGCGCCCCAGAGCCCAAGGTGGCCGCAGGAGCGGCGGCCCCGCCGTTGACCTTCCAGACCGTGGTGAAACTCAACCTGGCCGGCCTGCCCTCGTCGTCGGCTCCGGTCGCCACGACCGGTGCACCCAATGGCGGGGCAGGCTTCAACCCGGGATCACCGCGATGAGAAGCCCCCGACAACGCGGATCGGTGCTTGTGGGGGTCCTGTGGTGCCTGGTCCTTCTGGCCGTAGTGGTGGTCGGGGTGCTCCACCAGGCCCGCCTGGGCCTGTTCATCGCGCGGCACCACGGCGACGAGGTGCAGGCGCGGTACCTTGCCATCGCCGGCATCGAGAAGGCCAAGGCGCTCCTCGCCCTCGATGCCCGGGACCGCCGCCGTGCGGGTAATGGGCATTCGTCGGAACTCTTCAATGCCCCCGGACTCTTCAAGGACATCGTGCTCGGTCCTGGGCGATTCAGCGTGCTGCGGCCGGGCACACCGGCCGAGGGCGGCGGATGGATCCATGGAGTCGCCGACGAGGAGGGGCGGCTGAACATCAACGTGGCCGGCACCAACGAACTCCTCCGCCTGCCCGGCATGACCCATGATGCGGCCGCCGCGATCGTCGATTGGCGGGACAATGACAACACTGTGTCTGCCGGCGGTGCCGAGGCGGGTCACTATGCCTCGCTCAATCCGCCTTTCCTGCCGCGCAATGGGCCGTTCCAGACCCCGAGAGAGCTGCTGATGGTCCGGGGCATCTCTCCCCAGATGCTCCTCGGGCGGCAGTCTTTCCGCCAGGGAGGTTCAGCGAGTGCAGATCTGCGCGATGGCGGATGGCGCGACGTCATCACCGTCCGGTCCGGTGTGGCCAATTTGTCCCATTCCGGACAGGGACGTGTGAATCTCCAGTCTGCCGATGAGAGGGCGCTCTCCGGTGTCCGTGGCTTCACCCCCGACATCGCCCGCGCCATCGTCGCCCGCCGGGGCAACAACCGGTTCGAATCCGTTCTCGACCTCCTCGATTTGACGGCCGCCCAACCGGCCGGCCCCATCGGCCCGGGCGGTTCGATCGGGTCTCCGCGCTTCAATCCGGCCAATGCGTCGAACCCGGGCGGTCCTCGGCTCGTCGGGGAGGAACTCCTCCTGCAGGTTGCCGACGACCTCACCACCGATGACCGGGATCTCCTCGAAGGTGCCATCAACGTCAACTCGGCGGGGATCGAGGTGCTCATGTGCCTTCCAGGCATCGACCGGACGCTGGCGCAGGCCATCGTCAACAGCCGCAACTCATCCGGACCTTTCGCCAACACGGTCGCGTTGCTCCGCGTCCCCGGCCTGACGCGCGATATCCTGCGGCCGATTCTCCAGCGCCTGACGACCCGTTCCGAGACGTTCCGGATCCTGGCCGAGGGAGTCGTGCCCTCACGCGACACCCGACGGCGCATCGAAGTCGTGGTGCGGATCGGCGCGAGGGACATCACGACGCTGGCCTGGAGGGAAGACGACCTATGAGCTTCAAACGAATCACTCAGGCGCCGCCGCTCTGGATCGAGATCCGCAGCGGATCGGTGCACGTGCACAACGGCCGGGAAGGCCGGGATTTGCCTGCCACTTGGAATGCCCTGGGCGCTCCCGACGCCACCACGCGCCAGTCGCTCCTAGACGCGTTTTCGCGGCTTGCTCCGCGTAAGCCGTGGCAGATCCGGGGCACCCTCTGGTGCGCGATGAGCGCTCGCGGCGTTTCCCTGAGGGCTTTCGATCTGCCGGAGGTCCCGACCGCGGAGTTTCACCGAGTGCTCCGGCTTCAGGTCGAAGCCGGTTTTCCGCTGCCGCCCGAACAGCTCTCTTGGGGCCTGATCCGCCATTCCGCCGGGAGCGGTACCGAGCAGGGGGTTCGAAGGTGCCGGATCGCCGCCATCCGTCGCGATCTCCTGGAGGGGCTTGCCTCGTTCTTCAGCGAGGCGGGATTCGAACCCATCTTCACCGTGGCGGCGCTGGTCAGGACCGAGCCGTTCGACGGATCGCCTGGGGAATGCACCACCCTCGAGCTCGGGGCCCGAACCTCGGAACGGGTCGATCTCGAGGACGGATCACCCCTGCGTATCCGGGTGGTGGACTGGGGTCATGCCCGGCTCGCCGAGGCCGTGGCCGCCGATGTCGGTTGCACCGCCGCTGAAGCCGCAGGTCTGGTGGGCGACCTTGCCGAGGCGCGTGAGCTGCCGGCGTCGCGACGGGATGCCGTGGACGGTTCTGTCCATCGAGCCATCCTCGAGTTCGCCGCCGCGATCCGGCGGGTCGATATCCCGATGCGCCTCCGGCTGTCGGGGGCGGAACCTTGGGCGACCTTCATCGGATCGCGTCTTGCGACAGCGCTCGCTCCGACTTCCGTCGAGATCCGACCCGACGGCGTCGCCTCACCGGGCCTCACGGGGGCCGTCGCCGCGATGCAGTCCTCAGGGGAGCCGGTGGTGCGCCTCGCCGCGGACGATCCCATGGCCGGAGGCGAGCCGCGCCGTCCCGATACGGTGCCCTGGAAGTGGGTCGTGCGCGCGGCGGCGTTGGCCTTGGCGCTCGGGCTTTTTCCGTACGCCGAGGCGTTCATCGCCAGCCCCTTCCTGTCACGCAGACTGGATCGACTCTCCAAGGACCGTGTCCGGCTCGGCGAGATCGATCGTCGGCTGGACTTCCTCCAGCACGTCTCGGACAGCCAGCCGCCGTACATCGATGCCGCGTATGTCATCGCCAACGCCTCTCCCTCCGGCCTGCGCTTCGATTCCGTTTCCATGAACCAACGGGGTGAAGTCTCGGTCTCGGGCTACACCCAGATGCCCCAACAGGTGGTCGAGCTCCGCACCCGTCTCGTCGATTCGGGTTTTTTCTCCACGGTGGTCCTGGAGGAGCTCGCTCCTGTTGCCGGTGGGCAACCCCGGATCAACCTGAGATTGACCGCCCAATGGAAGGCCGCCGCACAACGCGAGGCTCTCAAGCTGGGACCGGTCGTCCCGGACCGGCCGTCCACGAATCTACCTCCTGCAACTTACCCAGCCCCGGCCGCCAGCAACCTTCCTGCAGCCAAGCCGCCCGCGAAGCCCTGACATGAAGACCCTGACTCCCAGTGAACGACGGACCGTCCGCATCGGCGGCATCGGTGTCGTCATCTACCTCGTCCTGTTCTTCGGTCTCAAGGGATCGCAGTCGTTGGCCGCCCATCGTGCCGCCTATGAACGTCAGGTCCGTGCGGCCCACCTGCTGCGTTCCGAGGTCGAGATCCATGAGGCCCGTGCCCTCAAGCTCCAGAGGCTCATGGAGAGGACCCGGATCGATCCTGGCCAGCTCTCCACCAACACCGTCGTCGCCCAGACCTCCGCCGCGCTCCAGCAGGCCGCGCAGTCCGGCGGGCTCCAGTTGCAGGCGGTCCGGGAATCGCTCGCCCGGTCCGGCCAACGTGAGATCGGCACCATCCAGCTCGACGCCACGGGACAGCCCACCGCGGTTCTCGGGTTCGTCGCGGGGCTGGAGCGCATCGGTTTCCCTGTCGTCATCGAATCCCTCCAGTTTTCCCCGGACCCGAGAGGTCCCGGGATGCTGAAGGTCCACCTCAACCTCGTTGTGCTCGATTTCGAGCAGTGGAAAGCCCGCCCTTCATCCCATGCGTGACCGATACGAACTGATCGGGCGTTGGACCTGCGCTGCGTTCGCAGGCGTGCTTGTCCTGCGTTCCATGCTGGCCATGTTCAGGCCCGATCCCCTGGCCGGTCTTCGGATCCCGGCCTTGCCCACCCTCGCGTCCGGGACGGTCTCCACCAACGCGACACCCGCCGCAGCGACGCCGGGCTCCAAACCTCCTGGAATCTCTCCCCTGGCGATGGCCGGCGCGATGCCGGTGATGGGGTTGGGAGCGAACAGCGCGACCGCCAAGCCGCTCGATCCTCTCCGCCAGGCCCGCCTGGAACGCATCATCCAGGCCGAGATCCTGGGTCCCAGCCCGCGTCCGATGCCCTTGACTCTTCTCGGCATCGCCGGCAACGACGCGTTCATCCGGACCACCAACGGCCTTTCCGGGCTGGTCCGGGAAGGATCCGAATTTGGCGGCATCCGCCTGGTCCGCATCGGCGTCAACCGCGTGCTCGTCGACGATGCCGGAAACCTCAAGGAACTCACCCTCTTCAACGGCGCCGGCGGTGAAAGCCTGCTCCCGAGTCCGAAATCTCCCAAGCCATGACCTCCACCCGCAACCTCGATTCCCAGAACCGCATCCGCGCTGCCGTCCTCGCCGCCCTTGTGGGTTCGGCCGGACTGCCTGCCCACTCCCAGGCGCCGGTCCCGAGCGGCCCCTTGCCGGGTGCCCCGACAGTCGCCGCGCCGACGAACGCTCCTGCGGCGCCGACGAATGCTCCTGCCGCGCCGACCAACGCTCCCGCAGCGACCGACGGCATCCAGCTCAGCTTCCAGGGGGCCAACATCGACATGATCGTCCAGTGGCTCTCCCAAACCACCGGCAAGAGCGTGCTCAAGCACCCCCAGGCCCAGTGCCAGCTCACCATCGTCGGTGGGAAGAAGGTCTCGCAGCGCGAGGCGATCAACCTGGTCTATCGGGCCCTCTCCATGGAGGGGTTCAATGCCATCGAGTCCTCCTCGTCGATCCTGATCGTCCCCGATGGACGTGAGCCCAAGCTCAACCCGGAACTCGTCGCCGCCAATCAGACGGAGATTCCCGCCGGACGCCAACGCCTGGTGAAGATCTTCCCGTTGAAGGCGTCCGCGGCGGCCGATGTCCGCGAGAAACTCAAGCCGCTGCTCTCGGAGAAGGCCACCATCGACGTCAACGAGCGGGCCAACCAGCTGATCGTCACCGATTACAATGACGGACTCAGCCTCGCGAGCGACCTCATCCGGGCGTTCGACACCGACCAACCGGGCGACCGCACCGTGCGCGTCGTCCCGCTGGCCCACGTGAGTGCTCAGGATCTCGTGAAAGAAATGGGTCCGATCTACCAGAAGCTTGGCGGCAAGGGCGGGGACACCGTGGACATCACGGCCAACGAGCGTTCCAATTCCCTCATCGTCCTCTCCAGCGAGGCGAATTTCCACGCGGTGGAGCGCGTGGTGAAGACCCTCGATACCGACGACGCGCAGGAGAAAGTCATGCACGCATTCCCGATCAAGAACGCCGATGCCGAGGATGTGGCCAAGCAGATCAAGGAACTCATGGCCGGGGCCGAGAACAACAACCGATATCCCTACTTCGTCTTCTCGGGCGAGGGGGGCGGCAACCGGTCCTCCAAAAAAGCCAGTGTCGTGGCCGATCGGCGCCGGAACACCGTCGTCGTCCAGGCCTCGCCCGCCGAACTCGCCGGAATCACCAAGATGATCTCCGCGCTCGATGAACCGGTGGAGGGCGAGACTCTGGCGCCGAAGATCTATTCGCTGAAGTATGTCAGCGCCGTCGATGTCGAGGATGTCCTGAACGAGTTGTTCCTCAAGAAGACCCAGCAGCAGCGCCCCTACTACTACTGGGATGAGGAACCGCAACAGACTGCCGACAAGAACGTCGGCCGCCTCTATGGCAAGGTGCGGATCACCTCCGAGCCGTACTCGAACACCATCATCATCACCTCGAACTCCAAGGAGAGCCTGGCGGCGGTCGAGGACGTGCTGAAGCGGCTCGACGCCCCATCCCAGGCCGGCGAGAGCACGCTGCGGGTCGTCCTCAAGCACGCCAAGGCTTCCACCGTGGCCAACAGCCTCAATGTGCTCTTCGCCAAATCGGGCTCGCCGGCCCTCCGTCCATCCAACCCGAATCCCCAGCAGAATCCCGGTCAGCAGGTTCTGCCGCAGAACGGGGGAGGCGCCACGCCCGACCGCAGCTTCGAACTCGAGCAGGAAAATGCCGAGGAGGGGTATTTTCCCTGGCTGGGTGGCACGCCAGAGTCCACCCGGGGATCCGATGGGCGGAATGCAGCCCGGCAGGTCTCGGATCTGGTCGGGCGCGTCCGAGCCGTAGCCGACCACCGAAGCAATTCGCTGTTGCTCTCCGCCAACCTTCACCTCTTCCCGCAACTGATGAAGTTGATCGAGGACCTCGACGCCCCGACGCCGCAGATCATCATCGAGGCGCGCATCGCGGAGGTCTCATCCAACTTCCTCGACAAGCTCGGTGTCCGCTGGTCGCCCGACGGGACCAAGGTCTTCACGCCCGAGGACTACGACAACTCGATCGTCGCGGGCACCACCACCAAGTATTCGAAGGGATTCGGCGGCACCACCGCGGTCAATTCCGGTGGACCCAACATCGCCGCGGCGCTCACTTCGCTGCGTTCCGGCGTCATCGACAGCAGCGTGAGCATGGATTTCCTCATCCAATTCTTGAGGAAAAACGTGAACGCCACGGTGCTCGCGCAACCGCAGATCAACGTCCGCGACAACGAGACCGCGAAGCTCTTCGTCGGTTCCCAGGTGCCGTTCATCAAGGACAGCCAGAACACGCAGGTCGGTTCGCTCAACCAGACGTTCTCCTACAAGGACGTCGGCGTGATCCTGGAAGTTGTTCCGCACGTGAACAAGGACGGCGACGTCAACCTGAAGGTCCGCACGGAGTCGTCCACCATCGAGCCCGGGCAGACTCTCTTCGGAGGAGCCATTCTCGACACCCGCAACTTCAAGACCCATGTGACGGCACTCATTTAGATATATTGCAGAATCTTCCTTCTTTCTTCCTTTAACGCTGGTCATCAAAGCAGCCATATATTGAACTGGGTAATGGGCCTTTAAAAACGCTGTTTGGTATGCAACTAAT
>JAPOLW010000145.1 GCA_029976905.1 bacterium
CGCCGACGGCGGGCTCCTGTGGCCTTCCCCCCGGAAAAAGGCCGCGTAATCACACCGGACATCTCTAACTGCTTATGGACCGGACTTGTTTAAGTGCTCCTCACACCCTGTGGGCGAGGCCCCGAAAAACCGGGCACGGCACACGGCACCCCGCAGGCCGGTTCTCGCGCGGACCGGGGCCGCCTCTGCGTCAGCCGGTGCCCGGAAAGACGTCCGGGTTGAACAGAAACGGCGGGCGCTTGCCGGCGAGCCAGGCCTCGATGCAATCACAGATCATCGCACTCTGGTGCACCGCCACGTCGTGTGAGGCGCCGCCGATATGCGGCGTGGCGATGACGTTGGGCAGTCGCACGAAACGGTCCTCGGGTCCGACGGGCTCCTTCCAGAAGACGTCGAAGGCCGCCGCTTTGATGCGGCCCGACGCACAGGCCTCGTAGAGCGGCTCTTCCTCGACGCTTGCCGCGCGACCCGTGTTGACGAAGTAGACGCCTTCCTTGAGCAGCGCGATCTCGCGGGCTCCGATCAAGCCCCGGGCCTCGGGGACGTCGGGGACGTGGATCGTCAGGAAATCGGCCTCGGAAAGAACGCGATCGAGGTCGGCCTTCTCGGCGCCACTCTGCGCACACTGCGCCTCCGACACGAAGGGGTCGTAGGCGAGGATGCGCGAGCCGAAGGGGCGCACGCGCTCGGCGACCCGTCGGCCGATTGCCCCGAAACCCACGATCCCGACGGTGCGGCCATAGAGCTCGACGCCGGTCATCGACTCGTACATTTCGAGATAATTGGCCGCGTCGGCGATCCGCTCGCGTTGTCCCTTCACGAACGAGACGGCGGCCCAGACGTTGCGGGCGAGCATCAACAGAAAACACAGGGTGAGGTCCGCGACCGCCTCCGCATTGCGCGCCGGCGTGAAGAAGACCGGGACGCCCTTGCGTGTCGCCGCCTCGACATCCACGTTGCCGGGATCGCCCCGACACGACCCGACCATCTTGAGGTCGACGAGGTCGAAAACCTCCTTGGGCACGAAATCGGCTTCGACGATGAGGACATCGCATCCCTCGTCGCGGATTCGCGTCGCGAACTCGGCTCCATCAAAGAAGATCTTGCGGGTTTCCTTCCAGTCTTCGACGTGCACGTCCATGAGCTTCCGCAGGCGGGCCAGCCCAAGCTCGTCGATCGAAGCGGTGATAAAGGCCTTCAAGCCATCCCCCCGGTGTGTCCGATTCTCAGCCGGGGCGGCCCGCGCTGAAGAGGCGGGCTGCCCGCGAGGCAGCGGCCGCGGCGATGGCCGTGGGGCGGCCGCTATCGAGAGCGGCACGCAGACGCTCCAGTTCGGCGTCCGCTTCGGCCAGACGGGCATCGCGGCGCCGCACCTCCTGCTCGAGGGCGTGCACGCGGTCGACGACGAAACGGAGTTCGCCGATTTCCTGCACCATGCGGGTGAGCTGCGCCTCGAGCATCTCGTTCTCCTTGCGCAGGCGCGCCGTCTCGCGCGCGACCGCGCGGACTTTGCGCTCCTCGGCATCCACAAGTTCCCGGCGCGCCCGATTCAACTCCTTCTGGAGCGCCGCGGCATCGGTGGGCGAAGGGCCGCTGGGAGACTTTCGCGCACGACGCGTCGAGGCCATACCCAGGTGTACCGCCCGGAGGCAGTGCGATTCAAGCGGAGAGGCGCCAACGACGGTGCATCCAGAGCCATTGCTCCGGATACGTGCGTACGATCGCCTCGAATTGCCGATTCAATTCCTCGGTCACCGCCACCAGGGCGGCGGGATCCTTGCCGCGCGGAGGTGGTGGGATCTCGGGACCGGTCACGATCTGATGACGGCCGCTGTCTCCGATGCGTGCCAGAACGGCCATCTGGATCGGAACCTGGGCGATCTGCGCCAGACGCGCCGGCCCGGGGGTCGTCGCGGCCGGCCGGCCGAAGAAGGGAACCGGAATACCGGTGGCGCCGGGCGCGTGCTGGTCGATGGGAATGGCGACGAGTTCTCCGCGGCGCAGCAGGCGGAGGATGTCGCGCGCGGCCGCGTGCTTGTAGACGACCCGGGTGCCCGCTCGACCGCGCACCGCCGTCAGAACGTCATCGACCTTGGGGTTCTTGAGCGGTCGGTGCACGATGTGGATGGGGGCGCCCAGCAGACCGGATGCCTGGGCGAAGAGTTCCCAATTCCCGAAATGGCCGGTCGCAATGATCGACTTGCGCCGCGCCGCGCACTCTCGAAAGCGTGCCTCGGACTCGGCCGACTCGAAGCCGACGACGTCCCGGATATTGTCCGACGTGAGATCCTCGAAGTGGGCAAGCTCGGCGGCCATGTACCCGAGCTGCCGGAAGGAGGAGCGCAGCGTCTGCTCACACCAGGTGCGGTCCCGGTCCGGAAACGCCCGCTCCAGATTGCCCAGACCCACCCGATGCAGACGTCTGGCCAGGCGGGGCGCCTGTGCGACGACCCCCCCCACGAAGTGGCGCGCCCGGTCGACCGGCAAGGCACGCATGACCGCGAGAACCGCCTTCAGGACGGCAAGTTCCACATCCACCCGCACGCCCGTCGTCGGCGCATGATGACGGTGCGGCGGGGCGGCCCCGGTCACGGCGCGCCCCGGGAACCGGCGACTCCGACCGGTTCGCCGTCTGACCCACGTCGTGTATGAAGGAGGTTCGATGCGCCGTCCGCAGCGACCCTGGTTCCTCGCCCTCGCCGTGCTTGCGGTGGGAAGCCTCCTTCTCGCCGGCTGCCCCGCCCGGCGATCCGGCTCCCCCGTCGACCTCGAATCGGCCTTCCTCGATCGCGCTTGACACCTCCGGCAGCGGCGCCCCTCCAGACCGAGGTCGAGCGGTTCACGATGCGCCCGGAGTCCGGAAGTCGACGGCGCGATAGCGCCCTTCCTTGAGCGCCGCCACCAGCCCCTCCTCGTCGGCGATCTCGTCCTCGAATTCCGTGGCGCAGATGCCCACGAAGCTCACCAGATGCGAGTCACTGCCCCCAAAGCCGAAATACCCATGCTCGGACATGAGGCCCTGGACGCGCTCGTTCTCGGCGGTTTTGCTCCCCCCGTTGAGCGCTTCGACCGCGACGACCCCCTCCAGGGGTGGCTTGCTTTCGTAGTGGGCGCAAAGCCCCACGTTCGCGCGACCGGGATGACAGGGCGTGGCGATGCCGCCGAGACGGGCCACTTCGGTAATGACCTCCTGGGCCGGCAAGCGGATGTCGGAGAAATCGAAACGTGCCAGCATGTCGGCATTGACGCCGTAGACGAGGATGTGCCCGTACTCGCTCTCGACTTCGGCGCCACGAAGAATGCGGACCCCATACTCGTCCTCGAGGGGACGGTAATCGACATCGAAATCGAATCGACGGTGCTCGGTGACGACGATCCCGTCGAGGGGCCGCTCCTCGCGTTTGCGAGCGAGGATCTTGAGGTAGGTTTCGACCCGGGCCCGACTGTCGTCGGAGAGCTCGGAGTGCAGATGTAGATCGAGAATCATGACGGGCGCGGCCGGAAGCGTGGCACGGCGATCTCGTCGGTCACGTCCTCGAAGGTCACTTCGACGGGCATGCCGATGTGCACCTCTTCGGGTGGACAGTCGACCACGTTGGTCAACATCTGAACGCCCTCCTCGAGTTCGACGTACGCGAGCACGTAGGGCAACGCCTCGCGAAATCCAGGCGCATGATTCTGATGCGTCACGGTGAACGTGTAGACGGTGCCCCGCCCCGAGCAAAGCACCCACTCGACGTCCGAAGACAGACACGCCGGGCACAGGGCACGCGGATAGAAGCGCAACTCCGCGCAGGCCCGACAACGCTGGATCCGTAACTCGTGGCGGCGGCAAGCCTCCCAATACCCCTTGGATTCCTCGTTCACCCGCGGAATCGGCTTTCCCTTCGCCGCCACCTCACGCCCTCCCCAGGAGAAGCGTTGCGCCACTGTGTTGGATGCCGAGAAAACCACCGGTGCCGTGGCAGAGCGCGATCTCCGCGCCGGCCACCTGTCGCTCTCCGCAGGTGCCGCGAAGTTGTCGGGTGGCCTCGATCACCAGGAACATCCCACGCATCCCCGGGTGGTTCGAAGACAATCCGCCCCCATCGAGGTTGGTCGGCAGCGCGCCACCCAGCCCGATCCGCCCCCCGGACACGAAGGCGCCGCCTTCCCCCGGGGCACAGAAGCCGAGATTCTCCAGAGTCGAGAGAACGGTGATCGTGAACGAGTCGTAGATCATGCACAGATCCACGTCATCGCGGCCGATTCCTGCACGCGCAAAGGCCTTCTCTCCCGACTGACGCGCAGCGATGTCGGTCATGTCGCGGCGGCCCACGCCCGAATGCCGCGCCGCGACACCGCCACCCAGCACGCGGATCGGTCGGGTCGCAAGGTCGCGCGCGCGCTCCCCCGAGGTCACGACCAAAGCCCCTCCTCCGTCCGAAATCACGCAGCAATCGAGCAGATGCAGCGGCGAGGAAATGACCCGGGACGCGAGAACGTCCTCGACCGTGATCGGATCACGATACTTCGCCTGAGGGTTGAGACTCGCATGCCGTCGCATCGTGACGGCGATCTCCGCGAGCTGCTCGCTCGTCGTGCCGTATTCGTGCATGTGCCGCTGGGCGACCATCGCATAGGCGCCGACCACGGTCGGACCGTACACGGCCTCGAAGTCGTCGGGAGGATCCCCAGCGGTCCCCCCGCCCGTGCCGACGGCGAAGCGGTCCGAGGCCGCGGTGCTGCCGTAGGTGATCAAGACCGTCGAGCAGAGGCCATCGCGGATGGCGGCCGCGGCATTCAGGACCTGCGCGACGAAGGACGAGCCGCCGATCGCGGTCGAGTCGAGCCAATCGGGCTGCAGATTCAGGTGATGGCACATCGAAAGAACGCCGATCGGGCCGACGCCGGAACACGCGTAGCCGTCCACGTCGGCCATCGTGAGGCCGGCTTCGGCAAGAGCGCCCCGCGCGGCCTCGGCGGCGATCTGGTACGCCGTCTTGTCGGGCGCCCACCGCGTGGGGTGCTCGAACGCGCCGACGATCACGACCTCGGCGCGACTCACGAGCAGACCTCCTCGAGCGGGCCATGGACGCGTTCGGGCTGCTCCAGCGGCGCCATGTGACCCGCACCGGCGATGCGTTCGAAACGCGCGCCCGCAATCGCGGCCGCCAGAGCCTCACCGCCCGACGGATCGCAGTAGCGGTCTTCGTCCCCATGCAGAACCCGGACCGGCACCGCCAGACTCCCCAGTCGCGGTCGCAGATCGCACGCCGCGCTGGCCTCCAGATCCTGCAACCGCACCCGAGGATCGGTCTTCACGATCTCTCCCCAGGCCTCGCGCACCACCCCGATGTCGGGCTTTGCGGCAAAGAGCGGGGCGTCGAAGGATTGCGGGCGACGGCCACGGACCACGTCCCGCAGGACCGCAATCTCGTCGGCGGCATCCGGGGGCGCGGCCGACGTACCGATCGTGACCACCGCTTTCACCGACGGGGCGTGGTCGAGGGCCAGCGCCAGGGCAATCTGGCCGCCAAGACCGTGCCCGACGATCACCGCCGGAGGTGCCTGCACGCCCTCGAGAAACGCCGCCACGATCCCGGCCCCTTCCGCGACCGAAGACGGCCCCTCGAGACCGCCGGAGCGCCCATGTGCGGGGAGGTCCAGCGCCAGGGGCGAGTGGTCGGCTGCGAAGTGGGCGAGTTGGCGGGACCAGAGCCGTCCGTTGCCCCCGACGCCATGCAGGAAGAGCAGGCAGGCTCCCCGGTCCAGGGGCGGCGGCTCGGCGGGCAACGTGCTGGTGCCGGTGTGCTCGTAGTGGAGCGCGAGCTCGCCGTGGTGCAGGTACTTCGTGGGCACCCCGAGTGCTTACGAATCGCGCGGCGGCCAAGTCAAATCTGGCGCTCGACGATCCGACCTGCGATGCTCGTGGACATCGAAACCATCGGACATTGGTTTCAGGCATGGCCCCTGGGCGTACTCTGCATCGCGACCAGTCGGCTCGGCCTTCGACGCATCACCTGGTCCGAGGACGACGATCGCGACGCCCTCGCCCGACGGCTGCGGGAGGAGTTCCCGAATGCCTCGCTCCTCGAACGGGAGCCCGACCCTGGGATGGCCCGGGAATTCGACGAGTTTTTCGCCGGCGAGAGGAAACGCTTCGAGATCGCAGTGGACCCGCGACCGACGAGTCCCTTCCGCGAGAGAGTCCTGCGCCGCTTGATGCACACGCGCTATGGCGAAACCCTGTCCTACGGGGAACTCGCGACCGCCGTCGGCAAACCCGGCGCCGCGCGGGCAGTCGGCCGGGCGATGGCCACCAATCCTCTCCCCATCGTCATCCCCTGTCACCGGGTCCTGCCGGCCGACCGTTCCCTGGGCCACTACACCGGGGGCGCGCACGTGAAGGCCTTCCTCCTCGAACTCGAAGGAGTCTCCCCCGGGACACCACTTCTCGCGCCCGCGTTCCGCTGAAACGCGCGGCACGGCGACGATCGACCGGCTCCTGCCCGCAGGCGCGTCCGCAAGAGACGTCAGCGCGGATTCCACACGGGAGACAGCCAGTGGTGCCACGCGTCGTCGTGGCCGCGCGCCACCGCCCGGAAGCGCTCCCCGAGCGCTGTCGTTCGCTCCCCGACGCGACCGCTCCCCACGCCTCGATGATCGATGCGCGTCACCGGGGTCAACTCGGCCGCCGTGCCGCAGAGAAAAACCTCGTCGGCCACGTATAGCTCCGTCCGGGAAATGCGTCGCTCCGACACGGTCCAGGACAGCGGCTCGCTGCGGGCGAGTTCGATCAGGCTGCGACGGGTGATGCCGTCGAGGTTGTCTTCGGTGGACGGCGGCGAAATCAACTCGCCGCGACGCACGAGAAAGAGATGGGCCGCACTCCCCTCGCTCACCGACCCGTCCCCGGTCAGGAAGATGGCTTCGTCGAAACCGTTGCGCCGCGCCTCGGCACGCGCGAGCGCCGAATTCAGGTAGGCTCCGGTCGGCTTGGCGCGTGCCGGGATGGCATTGTCGGAAACCCGCCGCCACGACGAGACACAGGCGTGCAGGGATTCGTCGGCGAAATACTTCCCGAGCGGCTGGCAATACAGGGAGAGCCCGATGGGCACGTCCGTGAGCGTCGGCGACAGCTCGTCGGAATCGACGAAGATCAAGGGACGAACGTAGTGGTCCGAACGCGCGCCGTTGCGGCGCAAGAGCTCGAGCACGGCGGCCGTCGCCGTCGCGCGATCGACCGGCGGCGTCAGGCCCAGGATATGCGCCGATTCGTAGAGCCGTTCGATGTGGTCATCGAGCCGAAAGACGAAGAGCTCCTCGCACGCCTCGTTCCAGTACGCCCGGATGCCGCCGAAGCAGCCCAGACCATAATTCACCGCCTTGGACCGGATGCTGACCTGCGCATCCGCGTCGTCGACGAAGCGTCCTCGATGATATGATTCTCCCACGCAGGCAGATTCGACACAGCGCCGGGCCCGGGGCAACCTCCCGACTCCCGGTGGGCGGATTCCGATGCCGGGTTCAGGATCCGGTGGGCCGAAAGAAGAGCAGCGTGGCCTCGTCGTCCACCCGCTCGAAGACCGGCTCGACGACCTGGCCGACGCAAACCTCGCCCGGAGCGCAACCCACGATCGTGGTCGGGAAACGGACGCCCTCGTCGAGTTCGACGATCGCGTACACATAGGGCGTCTTGTCGAGGAACCACGGATGCGTCGCCCGGTGGACGATACTGAAGGTGTACACGCGTCCGCGACCAGTCATCTCCTTCCACGAAAGCGCGGCACCGTGGCACCGCGGGCAGAACGGACGCGGCGGAAAAACGAACCGGCCACAGGGATCGCACTGCGGCAATTCGATGCGCTCTTCGCGCAGGGCTCGCCAGTAGGGGGCGGCATCCCCCTCCACGGAGGGCAGCGGCCGCGGAAAACCGGAAGCGCTCAAGACTGCCTCCCCAGGACGAGCGAGCATTCCTCGGTGAAGGTGCCACCGTTGCCGTGGACGAAGGCGATCTCGTTTCGCTCGACCTGTCGGCTCCCGGCGCGGCCCATGAGCTGACGGATCGCCTCGACTACCAGCGCCATCCCACCGCCCAGCCCCGGTTGTCCGAACGAGAGCATGCCCCCCCCCGTATTGAGGGGAAAGTCTCCCCGGTAGGTGAGATCGTGCGCCTCGACGAAGGGGCCGCCCTCGCCTTTTTCGCAAAACCCGGCGTCCTCCAATTCGATGAGGACGGCGCTGGTATAGCAATCGTAGATCTGGGCGAGGGTGACGTCCCTGGGGCCAAGCCCGGCCATCGCGAAGGCGCGGCCCGCCGATTCCACCGTGGGCGTGACCAGGAAGTCC
>JAPOLW010000146.1 GCA_029976905.1 bacterium
AGGATCTCCATCGAGGAGGGGCTGGATCCCTCGATCCCGCCCGACGTCGCGCTCTTCTCCTTCTACCGTAACGCGGAGCAGCACGGAGCCAACCTACTCTTCCGTCTCCTGCGCCACCTCGACGACCCCGATGCCCAGGCCATGCTCTCCCAGCACCTCGCCGAGGAAACCCAACACGCCTGGCTTTGGACCGATCGCATCCTGCGAACGGGCCACAAACCGGCGATCGTCGCCGACGGCTACCAGACCCGAATCGGGCGCGCCGCCGGTATTCCGCGCGACGTCGTCGATCTCCTCGCCCTCACGGTCGTGGTCGAACAACGCGCCCTGCGCCGTTATCAGCGCCATCTGCGGCGACCCGACGTCGATGACGATACCCGAGAGGTTCTGAAGACGGTCACCAAGGACGAGGCCTGGCATATCGATTGGATCCGCAAGCACGGACGCCAGTTGGCCGCAGAGCGCGGCGAGCCCGAGCGCTTCGACGAGGCAATCAAGCGCTATCGTGCAGTCGACGAGGAGGTTACGTCGAGCCTCGAGGCGCGAGAGCGGGAGATCCTGGGCGAAGCCCATCCCGGGTGAGCCGCGCATCCGGGGTGAGCCCCCGTCCGGGGTGAGCCCCGACCCGCCACGGAGGGCCTCCCCTCCGGGATGACGTGCGAAGTGCCATGCCAGCCCCCGGGGCGCTTTAGTTTCTGGCGGGAATCTCCGTTGACCCGTTGGGGCCCCTGAGCCCACTATTCCGAGGGAGTCTACGATCATGTCGAACACACGCAAGACGGGCCGGACCGCCGGGGCCGCCGCGCGCATCGTCGCCGGCCTCTTCCTCCTCACGCTGCTCGCCCCACCCGACGCCTCCGGGCAGGGCACGGCGTCCTTCAGCTTCGAAAATCCGCCGCCGGACTCCTTCCAATCCGGGGTGACGGTGATCTCGGGATGGGCCTGCGAGGCCAACCGCGTGGAGGTCATCCTGCGCGGCGCGCTGGCCACCGAGACGGTCGAGATGAACTACGGGACGCCTCGCGCGGACGCCCACACCTCCCTCGGCGGGCCGTGCGCGTCCTTCAATACGGGCTTTGGCGCCACGACCAACCTGAACCGACTCGGCACGGGAGCCGCTTCGGCCGAACTGCGGATCGATGGCCAGGTCGCGGCGACGCACGCCTTCACGGTGACCAAGCCGACGAGCAGGAACCGCGACCCGGACCTCACTGGCACCTATACCCTCCCGGGATTTCCCGAACCCGGGCAAGCTGTCGACGTCGTCTGGCAGACGTCGACCCAGAACTTCGGAATCGCCCCCGCAGGACTGTCGACGGGGACCGAGCAGGTCGCCGCCGCCGATCAGCCGGCGTGTCCGCCCGGCTTCCCCACGAAGTGTACGCTGGAGAGCCCCGGCGGGTCTCAATTCATGAGCGGCATCGTCGTCTTGTACGGTTGGGCCTGCAATGTCGGAAACGAAATCCGTATCGAACTCAAGGGAGCCTCGGCCAGGGAGACGATCATCCCCGGATACGGTAGCGCGCGCGACGATACCAACGGCATTCTCACGCCGGGAGCCCCCTGCGACGATTCCGACAACGGCTTCGGCGCTCTCACGAATGTCAATCGCCTCGGGACGGGGCCCGCGACGGCCGAACTCTGGATCGACGGCAACCTCGGCGCGATCAACCACTTCTGGGTGACGCGCCCCTCGGACGGGAATCGGATCACGGGCCTCGATGCCGAATACCGGGTTCCCGAATTCCCGACCCGCCTCCAGGACACCGTACTCGTCTGGCAAACCGCTCTGCAGAATTTCGCCATCAAAAACGTCGCGATCACCTCGGGCCCGACCCCGACGCCCGGCCCGATCCCCACGCCCGGGATCACCCCGACGCCGGCCGGCACCTCCACGCCGACCCCGACCGGGACGGCCGGCCCGGGTCCGAGTCCGACCCCGACGCCTGGCAGCGGTCCCGTGTGCGGGAACGGCATCGCCGAGGCCTTCGAGGAGTGCGACGGCAACGACTTCGCCGGGGAGACCTGCGACTCCATCATCGGCGGCTGGGATCCCGCTGTCTTCGACGCGAATTGCGCCGAGGGCAGCGTGCTCGAATGCGCAGCGGACTGCACCCTGATCACCACGGGCTGTTCCTGTCCTTGCGAGGTCGACGACGACTGCGGTCTGCCCGATCACTACACCCTCGACTGCTCCCCACTGTACTGCCCCGAGGTCTGCACGGATCCAATCGATCTCGAGGACTGCCTCGATCCGGACTTCCCGGGGTGCGCCATCGGAGGGAATGGCGACCTCTTTGGCGCCTGCTTGGGAAGCAACGCCAACACGGGCGCGATCGGACGGTGCATGACCAATCCGTTCGACCCGGGAGAGGGCGATTCCGAGCTGTTCAGCCTCTGCTTCGGCTACGACGAAGGCGACCTGAGCTCGCCGCGCTGCTGGTTCTGCGACGAGTTCTAATCGCGCCGGGCGACGCGTTCTGGCCCCGCCGAGACACATTGCCGGGATCCTGCTCGCCGGCGGCCGCTCGCAACGCATGGGGCGCCCGAAAGCGACGCTCACATGGCGCGGGGAGACGTTCGTCGGGACTGGACTGCGCCTTCTGCAGGCCGCTGGCTGCGCGCCCCTGATCCTGGTCTGCGGGACACACGGCCCAGAGACCAGGGCCGTCCTTCCGCCCGAACTCGACGTGGTCCACTGTGACAACCCCGCACCGGACAGGGGACAGCTCTCGTCACTCAAGATCGCGCTTCGCGCCGTCGAGGCCCGGGACGGAGAGCCGAACAGAAAACGAGCCACACGCCCGGCGGTCTGCGGCGCCCTGGTCGCCCTCGTCGACCAGCCCGCGATCCGCCCCCAGACCCTGGCCGCACTGGTCGAGGCAGCCACCCCTGGTCGGATCGTGGTTCCACGCCACGCGGGACGTCGTGGACACCCCGTCGTCTTCGGGAGGGATCTCTTCGGCGAAATTCTCGCAACCGACGATCAAGACGGCGCCCGACGCGTCGTCCGAGCCGATCCAGGCCGCGTGATCACGATCGAGACCGACGATCCCGCGGTCCTCCTCGACGTAGATACACCGCGCGATCTGGATCGTCTCGAGGCCACGCTGGCTTCATCGACGCGACCGCCGCGCTCGTAAGCGCCCTAGGCGGCACCAACGCGACGGCGTCGGCGCTTGGCGATGATCTCGGCGACGATGGCCACTGCGATTTCCGCCGGGGTCTCCGCCCCGATGTCCAGGCCGATGGGGGCATGAAGACGTGCAAGACCTTCGGCGTTCACGCCCCGTTCGGTGAGCCACTCGCGAATGCGACGCACGCGCCGCTTGCTTCCGATCATCCCGAGATAGGCCGTCTTCATTCCGAGGGCGACCTCGAGGCATTCCGCGTCGAGTCGATGTCCTCGGGTCACCAGGACCACGTGGCGATCCGCGCGCATCCCCAGATCGGCCAGACGCGTGCGCGGATCCCCGACGAGAATGCGGGTGGCATCAGGCAGACGCGCGGGGTTGGCAAAGGAGACCCGATCGTCGAGAACCGTGACGGCAAAGCCCGCGCGCGCCGCCAACGCACAGACCGCGGCACCGACATGTCCGGCGCCGACCACCACGACTTCGGGCGCTTCCGATAGGAGCTCGGCGAAGACGCGGCTACCGGACGAGCCGATGTCTGCGGAGGATTGCCGCGTGCGAACGACTTCGCGTCCCAGTCGGACAGCGAGGGCGTCGACCTCGTCGACTCCGACCGGAAAACGCTGGTGCCCGTCTGCACCGAGGAGGGTTTTGCGCCCGGCCTCCGGCCCCGACACCACGGTCACGACCGCCAGCGGACCGCGGCCGCGCATCTCGTCGATCGCGTCGAAAAAGGCCTCGGCAGGCACGCCTCCAATCGACTCGTCGAAACGCTCGAGAAAGACGTCGAGCAGACCCCCGCAGATCGAAGGGCTCTCGAAGCCGTCCTCCTCGAGCAGATTGACTTCCACCAGTTGACTCTCGCCGGTCGCCAGCGTGCGCTGCATGCGGCCGAGGATCTCCGCCTCACCGCACCCGCCACCCACCGTGCCGACAGTGCCGGCGGTCGGATCGACGAGCATCCGCGCGCCCGCCTTGCGGGGGGTGGAACCGCGCGTCCCCACGACCGAGGCGACGCCCAGGCCCGAGGACTCCGCCCGCAGGGCGAGGCGGCGACGCACCTCGTCGAAGAACGCACTGAGTTCCTCCACGGGCCAACGGTACCATCGCAGACCGGGTTTGCATCACCCCGCACCGCCTCCTACGCTCCCAAGTCGTGCAGAGCGTCGAATACTCTTCCCCCTCCACCGTCGACGAAGCGGTCGAGATCTTGAGCGATCCGGGGCGAAGCCCACGCGTCTTCGCCGGGGGCACGGATCTTCTGATCCAACTCCGGTCCGGAGCCCGCAGCGCCGGCCATCTCGTCGATCTCAAACGGATTCCCGAGATGAACGCTCTGCATGCCGATGCGCGCACTGGACTGCGCATCGGTGGCGCGGTCCCTTGCGGCGCGCTCATCGAGCATCCCGCCGCCGCCCAGCTCTACCCCGGCCTGGTCGAGGCCGCCGCGTTGATCGGGTCGACGCAGATCCAGAATCGCGCGACGATCGCGGGCAACCTGTGCAACGGCTCCCCGGCCGCCGACACCACCCCGGCTCTGCTCGCGCTCGACGCCGTCTGCGTGCTCGCCGGACCCAGCGGCCGCCGCGAGTTGCCGGCCTCGGATGTCGTGACGGCACCGGGACGCACCGTGCTCTCCGCCGACGAATTGCTCGTCGAGATCCGCATCCCCCCGCCGGCGCGTGGCGCCGCCGACGCCTACCAGCGGCTCACACCGAGGCGAGAGATGGACATCGCGGTCGTGGGCGTGGGCGCGAGAATCGAATTGGGCGCCGATGGTCGCTGCACCGGTGCGCGCGTGGCGCTGGGAGCGGTCGGCCCGCGAGCCTTCGTCGCGACGGAGGTCGAGCACGCCCTCGTGGGCAAGGAGATCGACGAGGAAGCAGGGAACGTCGCCGGCCGACTCGCCGGCGACGCCGCACGACCGATTTCCGACAAGCGCGGCACCGCCGCGTATCGACGCGAGTTGGCCGAGGTCCTGACCCGACGGGTCGTCGCTGCAGCGGCGGCCCGCGCCCGCCAGAGGCTCTGATGCAAAGCCAAAAGCAACACGTCACCTTTCGCTTGAACGACGAGGACACCGAGTTCCTCTGCGAACCCAGGCAATCCTTGATGGAGGCTCTTCGGGACGGACTCGATCTCACCGGGACCAAGGAGGGATGCTCCACCGGCGACTGTGGCGCCTGCAGCGTCCTGCTCGACGGAAGGGTGGTCTGCTCCTGCCTCGTCCTCGCACCGGAAGTCGAGGGGCGCACGGTGACGACCGTGGAAGGATTGGCCCGCGGCGATTGCCTCCATCCCCTACAACGCAAATTCCTCGAGCATGCCGCTCTTCAATGTGGAATCTGCACGCCCGGCTTCCTGGTGGCGGCCAAGGCTCTGCTCGACCGGAATCCAGAGCCCTCGGAGGAAGAGGTCCGCTACCACCTCGCCGGCAATCTCTGCCGCTGCACCGGCTACGACAAAATCGTGCGGGCCGTCCTCGACGCCGCCGCCGAAATGAGAACCAACTGAGGTTTCCATGAGCACTGCCTCGGACGAAGACGGACAATCGAACTACCGGGTCATCGGCACCCGCCCGGTGCGCCACGATGGAATCGACAAGGTCACGGGGCGCGCGGTGTACGGGGCCGATGTGACCCTACCCGGGATGCTGCACGGCAAGGTCCTGCGCAGCCCGCACGCGCACGCGCGCATCGTATCGATCGACCCGGGTCGCGCCCTGGCGCTGCCGGGCGTCAAGGCGGTCGTGACCGGCGCAGACCTGCCCCAGGCGCAGGATCGGGAAGAGGCCGTCGGTGAAGGCGTCAGCAATCCCCTGCACCTGTCGCAAAACGTCCTTGCCCACGAAAAGGTTCTCTACGACGGCCACGCCGTGGCGGCGGTCGCCGCGACGAACCCCCACATCGCCGCTGAGGCCGTGGACCTGATCGAGGTCCGGTATGAAGTCCTCCCCCCGGTTCTCGACGTGCGCGACGCGATGCGCGAGGACGCGCCGGTATTGCATCCCGACCTCCGCACCCGCGACGGCGAGACCGAGGCGCCCGACCGGCCCACCAACGTCGCCGCGGTCACACGCTTCGAGCGGGGCGACATCGACGAGGGCTTCGCTGCGGCCGACGAGATCCTCGAACGGACTTTCGACACCGCAATGGTCCATCAGGGATACATCGAGCCCCACAACGCCGTCGCACAGGTGAACCCCGACGGTCAGGCCACCCTCTGGTGCAGCACGCAGGGATCCTTCGACGTTCGACGCCTCTGCTGCGACGTGCTGGGACTGCCGCTGTCACGCCTTCGCGTCGTCCCGGCCGAGATCGGCGGCGGATTCGGCGGCAAGACCACGGTCTACCTCGAGCCTCTCGCTCTCCTCCTCTCGAGCCGCGCCGGGCAACCGGTGAAGCTGGTCATGAGTCGTTCGGAGGTCCTACGCGCGACGGGGCCCACCTCCGGGTCCCACATTCGCGTCAAGATGGGTGCCACCCGGGACGGGCGCATCACCGCGGTCGAATCCGAGCTCCTCTACGAAGCGGGCGCTTTCCCGGGCTCTCCCGTGCAGATGGGCGCGATGTGCCTCCTGGGCCCCTACGACGTCGAGAACCTGCGCCTCACCGGCTACGACGTGGTCGTCAATCGGCCCAAGACGGCCGCCTATCGCGCACCGGGAGCCAGCAACGCGGCCTTCGCCTCCGAAAGCGTGATCGACGAACTCGCCGACCGCCTCGGCATCGATCCCCTCGAGTTTCGGGTCCGTAACGCAGCCCGGGAAGGCACCCCGACGGCGGCCGGGCCGCGCCATCGTCGCATTGGCTGCCTGGAGGTGCTCGAGGCGGCCCGCAACCACGCCCACTACTCGACTCCGGTCACCGAACGCGACGGACCCATCCGACGGGGTCGCGGCTTCGCCATGGGTTTCTGGTTCAACGCTGGCCTGCAATCGAGCGCAACCCTGGCGATCAACGCAGACGGGACGGCGGCGCTGGTCACCGGATCCCCGGACATCGGGGGAACCCGCACCTCCTGCGCCATGATGGCCGCGGAGGAGTTGGGATTGCCGGTCGATCTCGTCCGTCCGGTCGTCGCCGACACGGACTCGATCGGGCACACCGACGTCACCGGCGGAAGTCGCGTGACGATGGCCACCGGCCTCGCCGTGCATGACGCCGCCCAGGACGTGAAGCGCCAACTCTGCGAGCGCGCCGCCCGGGTCTGGAAGGTCGACGTGGATCAGGTCCGCTTTGCCGACGGCGGCGTCGAATCGTTGGTCGAGGAGGGTCTCCGGCTCTCCCTGGCAGACCTGGCCGACCGCGCGGGCCGCACCGGAGGACCGATCGTCGGTCGTGCCACGGTCAACGCGCAGCGGAACACCGGAGCCGCCTTCGGCGCACTCCTGGTCGACGTCGACGTCGACGTCGAAACCGGACGTGTCGACGTCACCCGCTGCACCGTCTTCCAGGACGTGGGTCGGGCGATCCATCCGGCCTACGTCGAAGGGCAGATGCAAGGAGGCAGTGCCCAGGGGATCGGCTGGGCCCTGAACGAGGAGTACGTCTACGGCGAGGACGGGCGACTGCAGAACGACGGCTTCCTGGACTACCGGATTCCCGTCGCCCTGGATCTGCCCATGATCGAACCCGTCATCGTCGAGGTTCCCAATCCCGCCCACCCCTACGGTGTTCGTGGCGTCGGCGAGGTCTCGATCGTCGCACCGCCGGCCGCCGTCGCCAACGCGATCGCGCGCGCGACCGGCGCCCGGATGAACTCCCTGCCGATGTCTCCACCGCGGGTCCTCGCGACACTGCGCGAGCGTTGCGCATCGGCGTGAGCACCGTCTACATCCCAGCCGCCCTCCGGCGACTCACGCGCGGCGCCGACCGACTGCCGGCCACCGGAGATACCGTTGGTGCGCTCCTCGACGACCTGGAGGATCGATTCCCCGGCCTGCGCGCGGCGCTCGTGCGCGACGACGCGCTGGTGCCCCACCTCGCCGTTTCGGTGGACGACGTGCTCGCAGACGCCGGCCTCGATGAACCGGTCGGGCCGCAAAGCGAGATCCACTTCGTACCGC
>JAPOLW010000147.1 GCA_029976905.1 bacterium
GACGACGACGACGACGAGAGAGACGAGACGTCCGCCGACGACAACGTAGGAGAGGATTTCGACGCCTTTGCCGATTTCGACGCGCGCGCGACGCGCGCGCACCCCACGCGGCGCGCGCTCGCGCGCTCGCCTCTCCAGAACCTCACGATCGTCACCTACGGCGGCCCGGAGGTCGGCATCCTGTGTGCTCTGGGCAAGGTGTCCCGGCTCGTCTTCGGCTTCGTCTCCCTCGACCTGATTCCGCTCGATGCACATTTCCGGGCGGCGCGGCAGGCCGGCCGATTGCCCGACATCATGGAGATCGACGAGGGAATGCTGCAATGGGGGCTCAAGGCGGCCACCATCCGGGTTCCCTTCCTGCCGTGTCGTGCCGGACTCGGCACCGACGTCGAACGATTGAACCCACAATTGCGCACGGTGCGCTCCCCCTACGAGGATGGAGAGGTCTTGATGGCGATGCCGGCCCTCGAGCTCGATGCGGCGCTGGTCCACGTGGACCATTGCGACGTCCGCGGCAACGGGCAGATCCTCGGTCCCGATCCCTACTTCGACGACCTCTACTGCGGCGCGGCGAAGAAGCGCTACGTGAGCTGCGAGAGCATCGTCGAGACCGGAGAGATGGCCGATCAAGGGTGCATCCATTCGATGGTCTTGAACCGGACCCTGACCGACGGCGTCGTGGAAGCGCCTCTGGGTGCCCATCCGACCGCCTGTGTGCCCCGGTACGGCATCGATCTCGAGCACCTCCAGGAGTACTCGGCGGGTGCCCGGGATGCCGAGGCGTGGGCCGCGTACAAGGCCCGGTACATCGACGTCGACCACGACGCCTACGTCCACGCCGTGGGTGGGATCGAGCGGGTCGGGAAGATCCCGGCGCCTGTCTTCTGAGGGGAATGAGCATGACGGATCGCGCCTATACCCTCTCCGAACTCTGCATCGTGGCGTGTGCGGAGGCCTTTCGCGGCGACGGTGAGATCCTCGCGTCGGGAATGGGCCTTCTGCCGCGCCTCGGCGCCGGGCTTGCGAAGCTGACCTTCAGTCCGGACCTGCTCCTCAACGATGCGGAATGCACCCTGGTCTCGGAGCCGATTCCGCCTGGCCCGCGGACCAGGCCGCTTGCGGTCGAAGGTTGGCTCCCCTTCCGGCGGGTCTTCGAACTTCTGTGGAGTGGCAAGCGGCACGCGATGACGATGCCGACGCAGCTCGATGCGCTGGGCTATTGCAACATCAGCATGATCGGTGATCCGGCGCAGCCAAAGGTCCAGCTGCTCGGCGTTCGCGGCATTCCGGGCAACACCATCAATCACCCGTGTAGCTACTTCGTTCCCAATCATTCCCCGCGGACTCTGGTCGAGAAGGTCGACATGGCCTCGAGCATCGGCCACGACCCGGCCCGCTGGCCGGACGGGGTCCGTCGCGATTTCGCAGAGCTGCGCCGCACGGTCACCAACCTCGCCGTCTTCGATTTCGGCGGGCCGGACGGCCGGATGAGACTGCTCTCGGTGCATCCGGGGCAGACCGTCGAAAGCGTCGCGGAGCAGACCGGCTTTGCCTTTGCCCGCGCGGAGACGATCGAGCAGACCCCCGAGCCGACGCCCGAACAGTTGCGGCTGATCCGTGACGTTCTCGATCCGGCCGAGATGCGCGTTGGCGCCGTGAAGGAGTAGACCGTGGCCGTACCCGCCGATACGAGGATCGAAGACGGCATCGCGCATGTCGTCCTGAATCATCCGCCGGTCAATGCCTTCGACAGCGCCGGCTGGAACGACCTTGCCGCGCACATCCGGGCGCTGGGTGGGGACGACCGGGTCCGCGTCATCCTCCTTTCCGCGGCCGGGCGCGGCTTTTGCGCCGGGGTGGACATCAAGGAATTGGCGCGGGACGGGACGCTCATCACCCAGGTCAACAAGGGGTGTTACGACACCTTCGCGGCGATCTACGACTGCCCGGTGCCGGTCGTGGCGGCGGCGCACGGCTTCGTGCTCGGGGGGGGGATCGGCATGGTCGGCGCGGCCGATCTGATCGTGGCGTCGGAGGACGCGACCTTCGGTCTGCCGGAGATCGACCGCGGGGCGCTCGGCGCGGCCACTCATCTATTGCGGATGTTCGGCATGCAGAAGACCCGCAAGATGCTGCTCACGGGGGAGCCCATCACCGCGGCGGAAGCCTACCGTCTCGGCGCCGTGGAGGAGGTCACCTCGCGAGACCAGCTTCTGCCGGTCGCCACCGGCTTGGCCGCGAAGATCGCCTCGAAGAGCCCGAAGGCAGTCAAGCTCGCCAAGGAATCGCTCAACGGGATCGAGTTGCTCGACGTGAAGAAGAGCTATCGCTTCGAGCAGGGCTTTACGCTGGAACTGTATACCTCGCCCGATTCCCAGGAAGCGCGGGATGCCTTCGTCGAGAAACGCGACGCGAGCTTCGAAGACGAGAACTGATGGATCTCACCTACACGCCCCAGGAAGAAGAGTTTCGCCAGGAGGCGCGGACGTGGCTCGAAGCCAATGTGCCGTCCGAGCCGCTGCCGTCGTTCGACACGCCCGAAGGCGCGCAGGCCCATCGCGCGTGGGAGCGCACTCTCAACGATGCGGGGTGGGCGATGGTCTCGTGGCCGCGGGAGTACGGCGGTCGCGGCGTCAATCTACTCGAATGGCTGATCTTCGAGGAGGAGTATTGGCGGGTCGGGGCGCCGCTGCGGTTCAACCAGAACGGAATCTTCCTGTTGGGCCCGACCCTGATGGAGTACGGCACCGAGGAGCAGAAAGAACGATTCCTGCCGCCCATGGCGGCGGGCGAGGAGATCTGGGCGCAGGGGTGGTCCGAGCCCGGTGCCGGGAGCGACATGGCGGCGATCCGCTCCACGGCCCGGATCGATGGCGACGACTTCGTGCTCAATGGTCAGAAGATCTGGTCGACGCGAGCGGTTTTCGCGGACTGGCTCTTCGGCATGTTCCGCTCGGATCCCGACTCGAAGCGCCACAAAGGATTGACGTTCGTCCTGGTGCCGCTCGATACGCCAGGCGTCACGGTGCGGCCGATCTCCCAGCTCGATGGGCTGCCCAGTTTCGCTGAAGTCTTCTTCGAGGATGCGCGCGTACCGCGATGGAATCAGTTGGGAGAACTCGGGGCCGGTTGGAAGGTCGCGATGGCCACCGCCGGCTTCGAGCGCGGTCTCATGCTGCGGAGTCCCGGCCGCTTCCAGGCGGCCGCGGCGCGGCTGGTCGACCTCTACAAGCGGCACCGGCACGAGTGCGATGAGGCGACCCGGGACGCGGTGGTTCGGGCCTGGAGCGACGCCGAGGCCTACGCGATGAGCACCTACAAGACCGCGACCCGTCTGGTGGCCGGCGGGAGCATCGGCGCCGAGGCCTCGCTGAACAAGATCTTCTGGTCCGAGATGGACATGCAGCTGCACGAGACGGCGCTGTCGATCCTCGAAGCTCGCGCCGAGTTGCTTCCACAGGCGCCTGCCGCGGGGGACGTGGCGCAATGGTTCGATGGGTTCCTCTTCTCGCTGGCCGGGCCGATCTACGCGGGGACCAACGAGATCCAACGCAACGTCATCGCCGAGCGTCTCCTGGGTCTGCCCCGGGCGTGAGCGTCTCCTGGGTCTGCCCCGGGCGTGAGCGTCTCCTGGGTCTGCCCCGGGTGTGAGCGGGCGGGGCTACGTCCAGGAGGGTGAGCGGCCGGGGCCGCGCCGGATCAAGTTGAAACCAGCACCCGCGATTGCTTTTCCGACGTGGTGCGCTTCGATTTTACCGATGACCAGAGAATGTTCCGCGACAATCTGCGGGCCTTTCTGGACAAGGAGTGCACCCCCGCTTTCGTCCGCTCTCTGTGGGATACCCCCACCGGCCGCTCGCCCGAGCTCTGGGCGAAGCTCGGCGAACTCGGGATCCTCGGCCTGACGGTGCCCGAATCCCACGGGGGACTTGGCATGGACGAGATCGACCTCGTCCTCCTCCTGGAGGAAACCGGGCGGGCCGTTCTGCCGGCGCCGATCGTCGAGACGGTCGCGGTCGCAGCGCCGTTGCTCGCCGCGCTCGGGGGCGAACACGCGCAGACCTGGTTGCCGCGGATCGCCTCGGGGGAGGCGATCGTTGCGGTGGGCCACCCGGGGAGTCCGGTGATTGCCGACGCCCACGTCGCCGACGTCATGCTGCTCGAGCGCGACGATGGCTTGCACATGGTGGGTGCGGATGCCGCGGAGACGGTCGCGCAGGCGTGCTCGGACGCGTCTCGGCGCCTCTTCACGGTCGACTTCACGCCGACGCCGGACACCCGGGTCGCCGAGGGGGAGTCCTGCCGAACCCTACGGGACGAGGCGTTCGATCGGGGCGCGCTCGGTGTGGCGGCACAGCAGGTGGGGATCGCGCAACGCATGGTGGAGATCGCGGTCACCTACGCCGGGCAGCGCGAGCAATTCGGCCAGCCCATCGGCGCCTTCCAGGCGATCAAACACATGCTGGCCAGCGTTCAGGTGAAGATCGAGTTTGCTCGCCCGCGCGTCTATCGCGCCGCGCACGCGGTCGCGCGCGGCGAGGCCTCGCGCTCGATCGACGTCTCGCAGGCCAACGCGGCCGCGTCCGACGCTGCGTTGCTGGCGGCGAAGACGGCGCTGCAGGTGCACGGCGCCATCGGCTACACCTGGGAGGTGGATCTCCACCTCTGGATGAAGCGGGCCTGGGCGCTCGAGGCGGCATGGGGAAGTCGGCGCTGGCATCGCCGTCGTATCGCAGGTGCGGTTCTCGACGGTGATCGCGCGCCTTCCTTTGGATTTAGCGCGCGCGCTTGAAAGCGGTCACGCGGAGGTCCACGGTCCATGAGTAGACAAAAAAAGCAGATCCCGGCGGTCGATGGCTGGTTCGTCGCCGACGGCGAGGCGGCGTTGCTCGGCAGTCGTTGCAAGACGTGCGGCAGCTACTTCTTCCCCAAGGAAGACTTCTTTTGCCGTAATCCCAGCTGCAAAGGCTCCGAGTTCGACGAGGTTCCTCTCAGCCAACGTGGCCGTCTTTGGTCGTATACCGACAACCGGTACCCACCTCCGCGGCCCTACGTCGCTCCGGAGCCCTTCGTGCCCTTCATCGTCGCCGCGGTCGAACTCGACACGGAGAAGATGGTGGTTCTGGGGCAGATCGTCGCCGGGGTGGCCATCGAGGATCTGAAGGTCGGAATGGAAATGGAATTGGTGCTCGACCCGCTCTACGAAGACGACGAGAACGAGTACATCGTCTGGAAATGGCGTCCGGTCGCCGCGGAGGAAGGCTGATGAGTCGGGACGTCGCAATCCTCGGTGTCGCCATGCACCCCTGGGGGAAGTGGGGACGAAACTTCGTCGAATACGGAGTCCAGGCGGCCAACGACGCCCTCGAGGACGCCGGTCTGGAATGGAAGGACATCCAGCTCATCGCGGGCGGCGAGACCGTGCGCAACGGATATCCGGGGTACGTCTCCGGGGCGTCATTCGCACAGGCGCTTGGCTGGACCGGGGCGCCGGTCGTGAGTTCCTACGGCGCGTGCGCCAGCGGAACGCAGGCATTGGCGACGGCGCGGGCGCACATCCTGGCGGGGATGTGTGACGTCGCGCTGGTGGTCGGCGCCGACGCGGCTCCCAAGGGGTTCTTCGCGCCGGCGGGCGGCGATCGAAAGTCGGATCCCGACTGGCTGCGCTTCCACCTCCTCGGTGCCACGAACCCGATCTACTTCGGTCTCTACGCGCGGCGGCGGATGGACGTCTGGGGCGCGACACCGGCGGACTTCGCACGCGTCAAGGTGAAGAACTCGCGACACGGCCTGGGGAATCCGAACGCGCGGTACAAGAAGGCGGTGACCGAGGAAGAGGTTCTGGCATCCGCGGTCGTCTCGGACCCGCTGCACCTGCTCGATATCTGCGCGACGAGCGACGGGGGCGCGGCGGTGGTTCTCGCGAGCATGGAGTTCGCGCGTCGACACACCACCGATCCCGTGAAGGTCAAGGCGGTCTCCACCGTCACGCCGACCTATCCAAACGATGTGATCGAGATGCCGAATTTCGCGACCGATTCCGCCGCGGCGGTCGGCGTTCCGGAGACGCCGTTCAAGGATTCGATCGCCAAGGCCGCCTACGAGGAGGCCGGACTCGGCCCGGAGGACATGAGTCTCGCCGAGGTCTACGATCTCTCCACGGCTCTGGAACTCGACTGGTACGAGAACATCGGCCTGTGTCGGCCCGGTGAGGCCGAGAAGTTGCTCAACGACGGAGAGACGACGCTTGGCGGTCGCATTCCGGTGAACCCCAGCGGTGGTCTTTCGAGCTTCGGGGAGGCCATCCCCGCCCAGGCGATCGCGCAGGTCTGCGAACTCACGTGGCAGATCCGCGGGCAGGCCGGGGAACGTCAGGTCGAAGGCGCGCGCGCCGGCGTCACTGCAAACCAGGGTCTGTTCGGACACGGTTCGTCCGTCATCGTCTCGAAGTAGGGGAGGTCCTCATGCCAGAAGCGTACATCATCGATGCCCTGCGGAGTCCCACGGGACGCAAGAAGGGGAAACTCGCCGGGATGCATCCCGCCGATCTGGGGGCCCACTCGCTGAAGGCCCTGGTCGAACGGACCGGGATCGACCCCCACATCGTCGAGGACGTCGTCTTTGGCTGTGTCGACACCATCGGTCCGCAGGCCGGCGACATTGCCCGGACCTGCTGGCTCGCCGCGGGGTTGCCCGACGAGGTGCCCGGCACCACCGTCGATCGCCAGTGCGGCTCATCCCAGCAGGCGGTTCACTTCGCAGCGCAGGCCGTGATGAGTGGCACCAGCGACGTCGTGGTCGCTGGGGGCGTGCAGAGCATGAACATGATCCCCATCTCCTCTGCCATGACCTGCGCGGAGCCGTTGGGCTTCACCGATCCCTTCTCCTCCTCCAGGGGATGGGTCGAGCGCTACGGCACCCAGGAGGTGTCGCAGTTCCGGTCTGCCGAGATGATTGCCGAGAAGTGGGATCTCTCGCGTCGCGACATGGAGGAATTCGCGCTTCAGTCGAACGAGCGGGCGTGGAATGCGATCCGCAGCGGCCGCTTCGAGCGCGAGATCGTTCCGGTGGGTGATTTCGTGGTGGATGAGACCCCCCGCGAGACCAATCTCGCCAAGATGGCATCGTTGTCGCCTCTGCAGGAGGGCGGTCGCATTACCGCGGCCGTCTCGAGCCAGATCGCCGACGCCTCGGCGGCGCTCCTTCTGGCGTCGGAGGCGGCGGTCGCGCGGTACGGTCTGAAGCCGCGTGCCCGTATCCATCACCTGAGCGTGCGGGGCGCAGATCCGGTCTGGATGCTCACGGCGCCCATTCCGGCGACGGCGTATGCTCTGGAGAAGGCCGGCATGTCGCTCGACGACATCGACCTGATCGAAATCAACGAGGCTTTCGCCTCCGTCGTTCTTGCCTGGCAGAGGGAGACCGGCGCGGATCTCGAGAAGGTCAACGTCAATGGGGGCGCCATCGCCCTCGGCCATCCGCTCGGTGCGACGGGCGCCAAGTTGATGACCACGCTCCTGCACGAGCTGGAGCGCACCGGTGGACGCTTCGGATTGCAGACGATGTGCGAGGGCGGGGGCCAGGCCAACGTCACGATCCTCGAGCGGCTCGACTGACGGCGCAGCAGGGGGGAGCCGACATGGGAATCTGTGAGGGCAGGGTGGTCATCGTCACCGGAGCGGGTCGTGGGCTCGGCCGGGCGCACGCGCTCGAGTTCGCCCGCCAGGGCGCAAAGGTGGTGGTCAACGACCTCGGTGCGGAACTCGATGGGTCGGGCGGCTCGCAGGGGCCGGCGAACGAGGTGGCGGAGGAGATCCGGGCTCTCGGAAGCGAGGCCGCGGTCAACGGCGACGACGTCGCCGATTGGGAGGGCGGCAAGCGTTTGGTGCAGACCGCGCTCGATCACTTCGGACGCCTCGACGTGGTGGTCAACAATGCGGGTTTCCTGCGCGACCGCATGTTCGTAAATGCCGCCGAGGACGAATGGGATGCCGTCATCCGGGTGCACCTCAAGGGGCACTTCTGCACGACGCGCCATGCGTGCCAGCATTGGCGGGGCCGGGTCAAGGCGGGCGAGAAGGTCGACGCGCGCATCATCAACACGAGTTCCGGTGCCGGCCTTCAGGGAAGCATCGCGCAGGCGGTCTACTCGGCGGCCAAAGGGGGCATCGCATCGCTGAC
>JAPOLW010000148.1 GCA_029976905.1 bacterium
GGAAGAGGACGTTGCGGGTGTGGTCGAGGATGGCCGGCACGTCGGAGGCGACGAAATTCTCGTTCTCGCCCAGGCCGATCACGATGGGCGTGGCGGTCTTGAAGGCGAGCAGGCGGGTCTTGTCGCCGTGGCAGAAGGTCACGATGGCGAAGGAGCCCTCGAGCTGTTTGACCGCGGTTCGCGCGGCCTCCGTGAACTCGAGGCCCTGGCTCATGTGTTCGTCGATGAGCTGGGAGATCACCTCGGTGTCGGTCTCGGATTGGAAGGTACGACCCTTTGCGACAAGGTCTTCCTTGAGTTCGAGGTAGTTCTCGATGATGCCGTTGTGGATGACGACGACCTGCCCGGCGCGGTGGGGGTGCGCGTTCTCCTCGGAGGGCGGTCCGTGCGTCGCCCAGCGGGTGTGGCCGATGCCGATGCTGCCCGCAAGCGGGTCGGCCTGCAGCAAATCCTCGAGATTGTCGAGCTTGCCCACCGCCCGGCGTACCTCGATGCTCCCGTTGACCAGGGTGGCGACGCCCGCGGAGTCATAGCCGCGATATTCGAGGCGACGCAGTCCGCCGACGAGGATTCGGCTCGCTTCCTGCTCACCGATGTATCCCATGATTCCGCACATAATTTCCGCTCCGCGCCCGCCCTCCCGGCGGGAAGATTCAAAAGCTACCGTGAGGGGATCGTCGGGAACAATGTGCTTCTTTAGCGCCGCCCCGAGAGGCGTCAGCCGTCCTTTTCCCGCCGCTTGCGCTCCCGGAAGGGTTCGACCCAGCCTCCCCGCCGCTGATCGGGCTTTGGATTGAAGGCAAGCGCCCCCGGCTCGACGTCGTGCCGAACGGTCGTCCCGGTCGCCACGTAGGCGTCGTCCCCGATCGTCACCGGCGCCACGAGCTGGCTGTCGCTGCCGATCTGGACCCGGTCGCCGATCGTGGTGCGGTGCTTCATGAACCCGTCGTAGTTGCAGGTGATCGTGCCGGCCCCGATGTTCGTCTCGGTCCCGATCGAGGCATCCCCGATGTAGGCGAGGTGATTGGCTTTGGTTCCGTCCCCCAGGGTCGCCTTTTTGACCTCGACGAAATTGCCGACGTGGACGTCTTGTCCGAGGTCCGCGCCCGGCCGCAGGTGGGAGAAGGGGCCGATGATCGCCCCGCGGGCAACGCGGCACTCGGAGAGGACCACGTGGGAGCGTAGGTGGACGTCCTCGGCGACGTCTGCGTCGACCAGATAGGCATTGCCGTCGACCCGGCAGTCCCGGCCGAGTCGCGTGGTACCGCGAAGCTGCACCATCGGTCCGATGACCGTATCGGGCCCGATCTCGACGTCGGCTTCGATCCACGCCGTATCGGGGTCCAGGAAGCTCACCCCCCGGTCCATGTGGCGGCGCACGGTCATCCGGCGCAGGGTTCCCTCCAGCGCGGCGAGGTCGGCGCGTGAGTTGATCCCAGCGACCTCGTGGACGTCCACTGGTTCGGTGGCGACCGGATGGCCGTCGGAGACCGCGAAGCCGACGATGTCGGTCAGATAGAGCTCTCCCTGGGCGTTGTTCGACTCGAGGCGGTCGAGAGCGGGGAACAGGAATTCCGAGCGCACGCAGTAGATTCCGGGATTCCACTCGCGGATACGGCGTTCCTCTGCGGAGGCATCCTTTTCCTCGACGATGCGCTTCAGGGCACCCCTGTCATCCCGGACGATGCGGCCGTATCCGGTGGCGTCGTCTTGCTCGGCGGTCAGCAGGCTCACCATCGCGTTCTCGGCGCGGTGGTGCTCGATCAGGCGCCGCAGCGAGTGTTCGGCGAGCAGGGGGACGTCTCCGTAGAGCACCATGACGTCGCCCTCGAATCCGTCGAGTCCCGCGTCGCGCGCGATCCGGACCGCATGACCGGTGCCGTTCTGCTCCTGCTGCAGGGCGAAGGAGGCACCGTAGCCGCCACAGGCGTTCTCGACGGCTTCGGCCTGGTGTCCCACCACGAGCACCGTTCTCTCGGCCTCCAGCGACCGGCAGGTCTCGAGGACGTGCCGCACCAGCGCTCGGCCACCCAATGGATGGAGAACCTTGGCGTGGCTGGATTTCATCCGCGTGCCTTTGCCGGCGGCGAGGATGACGATTGCGAGCGGGCGGGCTGCGTTCATGGCTTGATTTGCAGAAGTCCCTTTCGAATCTGTTCTTCGGCCTTTGCGACGCGAGCCTTTACCCCGGCCGGGATTCGGTCTTCGAGCCGCGGGTTGTAGACCAGACCGATGGCGCCGCCGGCGAGCCCCTCCTCGATGACGCGCCCCTCGAAACGGCCTTCCTGCACCGCACGCGCGATCTGCAAAAAGGCCGCGGGAATGGAGATCACGGCGCTGGCGAGCACGGTATCGGGCGCTGCGTCGCTCTGGTCCCCATTGGTCCCGAAGGCATAGATGCCCTTCTCCGCGGCTGCCTGGAAGACGCCCATGCCGGCCGCGTCTGCGTTGTGAAGGAGAAAATCCGCTCCCTGGGCGATCATCGCGCTCGCGGCGGCCCGGGCTGCCGCGACGTCCTCGAAGTTGCCGGTATAGGCCGTGGCCACGACGAAATCGGGATTGACGCTCCTGGCACCGGCGATGAAGCCGTCGAAGGTCTTGCGGATGACCGGGAGTTCGATGCCGCCGATGCAACCGGCCCGGCCCGTCTTGGAGAGCGAGGCGGCCAGGATCCCGGCGAGGTAGGTCGCCTGGTCGAGGTCGAATTTCAGGGAGGCCACGTTGGCGGCCGAAACGTTGCCCGAGCTGACCACGAAGTCGGTCTTCGGGTACTCCCGGGCGACGCGCAGGGCCGGGTCCTGGAACTCGAAGCCATGGCCGAAGACCAGACCGAACCCCTGTTGGGCGTAGCCCCGGAAGCCCTGTTCGAAGTCGGCCGGTGTAGCGACCTGCTGGTTACTGACCTCGGCGCCGAGCTGGCGCCCGATCTCCTGCAAGGCTTCGTAGGCGCCCGCATTCCAGCCCCCGTCGCTGATGGGCCCGGGCGTCAGGAGGCCGACCTTGAACGTGGACGAGTCTCCTTCGGGACCCGGGGAACAACCCAGCGCCACGAGGGCGACGAGCCCGAGCAAAGGGACCAGCACCGACCGCAGGGCGCTCATGCGCGGAGATTCCGATAACCCCCCCGGAAGTAGAGCAAGGGGTCGGTTTCCTGGTCCATCGACATGTCGATCGGTTCTCCAACGAAGATGGTGTGGTCGCCGGTATCGAAGTCGTAGCGCACCTCGCACTCGAGATGGGCGAGCACGTCGTTGAGGATCGGCGCGCCGGTCTTGCCCTGGCGGTAGCCGACGCCGGCAAACTTGTCCCCGCCCGACTTGGCGAATTTGCGCGACAGCACTTCCTGCTGGTGGCCCAGGATGTTCACCGTAAAGACCCGCGATCTGGCGATGGCGGCGTAGCTTTCGGCTCCCTTGTCGATGCAGCAGAGCACGAGCGGTGGCTCGAGGGAGACCGAACTCACGGCATTGGCGGTCAAGCCGAACAGGGCACCGCTTCCGTCGTGTGTGGTGATGACCGTGACACCCGTGGCGAAATGACCCATCACACCGCGGAATTCCTGTTGATCGACTGACATGCGGAACCCTCCTTCGTCGGGCTGATCGGGGAGTCTTTAGCTGCAAGGGGGCGCTTGTAAAGCCTCGTTGCAACCGCGGTCTGCAGGCACGATAACAGGAACGTGGAAGCGCTCGGGCGCGACGAATGGCTGGTCTGGCTCTGGTCCTGCCTGCTCGTCGTGGGCGCGACCTCCTGCGCAACGCCGCGGGCACCGATGCCGACCGCAGCGGTCGCCGAACCCGCCCCGCTCGAGGGTGAGCCGCTCGGCTGGGCACAGGACGAGGAGTGGATGGTCGTCGTGCGACGCTCGTGCCGTACGCTTTCGGTCTACCGTAGGGGCGATTGGGTGCGGACCTACCGCGACGTGGCCTTTGGCCGCAATCCGGGGGAGAAACTCGTCGAAGGGGATCGCCGGACTCCAGGCGGACTCTACCGCATGGTCGGTCGTCGGCATCACCCTCGCTGGTCGCGTTTCATCCTGCTCGATTACCCCAACGTGCGTGACCTCGAAGTCCACGGGGCGGCGCGGGCGAGCGGCTCGATCGACCGGGGCCCGGGCAGCCAGATCGGCATCCACGGCAGCGACGAGCCCATCCTCAATCGGGGCGGCGTGGATTGGACCTACGGGTGCATCTCGCTCCTGAACGAGGACGTGCGCGAGCTGTACGAGATGGTGCCGCCGGGGACCCTGGTCCTGATCGAGGATTGACGCGGCGTATTGCGAGCGGGCCGGGCGGGCCGTAGGGTCCGTGGCGTAATGGCGCCGGCACCTCTCCTCGGGGGTTCCGGCCTCCCCGTGAGGGATCTCCCATGAGTGACTACATCGCCGACCCGAGCGGGCCCGACGCGGCGCCGATCGAGAGCAAGGACCAACTCGTGGAGCACTTCGAGCGTGGTGCCAAGTCTCGCGATCGGTTCCGGATCGGAACCGAGTACGAAAAGATCGCCGTCGATCGTGAGACGGGTAGGGCCATCGCGTTCAGCGGCGAAAAGGGCGTCGAGCGACTGCTGCGCGGCCTTGCGGATCGCTTCGGCTGGGAGCCCCAGGAGGAGCAGGGTCGCGTGATCGGCCTGTCACGGCCAGGCGGCGAGATTACCCTGGAGCCGGGGGGCCAGATCGAACTCTCCGGCCGGGCGGTCGAGACGCTTCACGAGGCCGGCGTCGAGCTCGAGGAACACCTCCAGGAGGTCACCGAGGTGGCCGCCGGACTTGGGATCGAATTCCTCGGTCTCGGCATCCAGCCCCTCTCGACGCTCGCGGAAATCGAGTGGGTTCCCAAGCAGCGCTACCGGATCATGGCGCCCTACATGGCGAAGGTCGGCCGACTCGGGCACCGCATGATGAAGCAGACGGCCACCGTGCAGGTGAACCTCGATTACGAGAGTGAGGCAGACGCCCTGCGGAAGATGAAGATCTCGACCGCGCTTGCGCCCGTCTTGAACGCGATCTTCGCGAACTCCGCGGTCTGCGATGGGCGCGCCACGGGATTCGTCTCGTACCGGGGGTGGATCTGGACGGATACCGACCCGTCGCGCTGCGGCATGTTGCCCTTCGTCTTCTCCTCGCAGGCCGGTTTCGAGGACTACGTCGACTGGGCGCTCGACGCCCCGATGTATTTCGTCAAACGGGGCCGCGAGTATCACGACCTCACGGGCGTCCCGTTCCGGACCTTCTGGAAGGAAGGCGCGGGTGACCTCCGCGCGACGGTCGGTGATTTCGCGCTCCATCTCTCGACGCTCTTTCCGGAGACGCGCCTCAAGACCTACATCGAGCTTCGCATGGCCGACAGCCAGCCGCCCGCATCGATGTTGGGACTCTCGGCGATCGCCAAGGGAGTCCTCTACGAGAACGACTGCATGGAGGGAGCGTGGGACCTGGTCAAGGGCTGGACCTTCGAGGAGCGCGTCGAGGTTTTGCACCGCACCTACCGCGAAGGCTTTCGAGCCGCCGCTGGGCGACATCGCATCCAGGATCTCGCGCGCGAGCTACTCGCCATCGCCGCCGAGGGGCTCCGTCGTCAGGGGTGTCGCAATGCTTCCGGCGATACGGAGGAGATCTTCCTCGCTCCCCTCGGGGAGCGGGTCGAGTCGGGCCTCACGCTCGGCGAGCGGTTCCTCCGGGAATTCGAAAACCACGACGACGCGAGAGGGGCACGCTGGCTCATCGACTACGCCGGGTATTCCCGCGGCTGAGTCCCCGTTGCGCGGGGCTCAACCCGGCGGCGGTTGCATGAACGACTTCGCCTCGTCGCCTTCGGGTTCGATCGAGTTGTCCTGAAGATTCACCAGCCAGGATGCCTTGCGGGTGGCGCTGTCTTCCTTCCACACCAGCGACACGCGGTAGATCGGACCGTCATCCTGCGTCGTGCTCCAGGCGAACGTGCCGACGAAACGACCCTTGGCGCGCGCGTTGTTCCCGAATTCGATCAGCTGGTCCTTGAGCGTGTACTGCATCTGCGGGCCCTTGTACTTCTGGACCATCTCCTGAGCCTCGGCTTCACGATTCTCGTAACCCGCGCCAAGTTGGGTGACGATGAACCAGATGAAGCCTACCGTTGCGACGGCGAGCAGGCCCCAGCCCACGATGGCGCCAACGTGGCTTTCGCCGGCTTCGGATTGATTGGACGGTGCAGGAGTATCGACCATTGAGATGCCTCTTCCTTCTTGCGGGTTGTCTTGCCGGGGGTTTCCGCCCCCCGGATCCGCACCCGCGCCGTATAGCGCACGCGCTCCGTGATCCCAACACCGCCCGGGGGGACCCAAAGTCGCTGGAATTAGTTGAAATGATGCTCGCCAAAAGCCAAATTCATTTCGCGGGTGGGGGGCACCCGCGTTAGCGTCCGCCGCCGTAGGGTTGGCGCGCACACGGGGTGTGTGGGCCATTTCACAGGGGACGAACCAGAAACACACAGCAAAGGGGGTAAGATGCGATCTCGTGGGGCCGCAATCCAGGACCGTTCAGGGGGCTTGTTCGAGCCCGATGTTCTCCTTCCCGGTCAGTTCTTTTCTTTCTTCCGCAAGGAGGCTGGATTCGATCGCGAGCGCCGGTTGATGCTCGCGGTTCTCGAGGACGCCATCGATTGCTTCCAGAAGTATGCCCATACGAAGGATTCGCGTGGGCAGCAGCTTTTCGCCGAATCCTATGAATGGATCATGTCGGCCGACAAACAGTGGTTGTTCTCCTTCGAGAACATCTGCCAGATCGTCGACATGAACCCGGACTACATCCGGCAGGGTCTGCACCGTTGGCGCGACCAGAAGGCCGTCTCGGTCCTACCACCGCAAAGCCCGATCCAGGAGGGAGCGACGGGCCACTGAGCCCGGGAAGCGATCCATGACGACGGCACGTCGGTCGCCCCGAGCCCGGTTGCGGCCGACGTGTCGACATCCGTTCGCGCGTGGGACGTCGACCCCGGACGACGGCGTCGGGCGCGAGCACGGGCGCGACGCGAGCGGGGACGTCACTCCGGTGCGTTGCGGCGCTCACTCGTCTTCGGATCGCCACCGTCGATGTCGTTGGTGGGAATGGGCCGGAAGCCGCCGTGTGTCGGTTGGTCGAGGCCCGGCCCATCGCGGGAGACGTCGACGGGGATGCCGCTCATCTCGGAGATCGCGCGGTGCAGCTTGGCTTCGTCGACACGATCGAGGACGCCCAGCGATTGAAGCTGTGCGATGGCGTGCCGCCAACGGCCGGGTTGCTGGCCATAGATGTCCTCGTGCACTTCGACGAAGACGCGGCCGTCGCTCTCACCGATTTTCACGGTTTCGTACACGAACTCCCCCGGCGTGCCGACCGGCACCCTTGGGTACAGGCGGTCGATGTCCTCGGGGTACATGCGAATACAGCCGTGACTTACCGACATGCCCACACCCCACGGGATGTTGGTCCCGTGGATGGCGTATAGGGGCAGGGAGAGTCGCATCCGGTAGCGGCCGAGCGGGTTCTCGGGAGTTCCCCCTTCGATCTTCGTCTCGCTGTACCCCTTCTCCTCGATGCGTTCCTGTCGAATCGATTCGGGGATGACCCAGGTCGGGTCACGCGTCTTCTCCGTGATGCGAAACTCTCCCTGAGGTGTGCGCCACTGCGTACGTCCCAGGCCGACCGGATGGGTGATCACCCGTCTCGCTTCACCGGGCTTGTGCGGCGGGTAGTAGTAGAGGCGCATCTCCGGGATGTTGATGACGAGCCCCTCGTACCGGCAGCAGGGAAGGATCCACTTCGTGGGCAGAACCACGTCGCGTTCGCCCTGGGATGGAATCCACTCGTCGATCTCGGGGTTGGCCGCCACCATTTCGTTGTGGCCGAGGCCGTAATGGCGACCGATGTCGTAGAAGGTGTCGCCGGTCGTCGGCGTATGCGAAGACAGCGAACCGATCACCGTGCGGCGGCGGCCGGTTTCGTCGCCTTCGGGTTCGAACGTGTAGACGGCCACGGGAAGTTGGCCGAAGTCCTCTTCGACCCATTCTCGTGCGTCGGCCGTCTCGCATGCTGCGAGGACGAGGCCGACGAGCACGCACCAGACCGCACCGCCACGCACCGCGCTTCGTTTGTATCGACGCGCCTGCGCGTAGACAAGCCGGACACTTTCCACAC
>JAPOLW010000149.1 GCA_029976905.1 bacterium
CTTCGCGCGGTAGGCGCGGATGCCTTCGAAGACGCCGAGGCCGTAGTGCAGGGTATGCGTGAGGACGTGTACCGTCGCCTCATCCCAGGGGACGAATTCCCCGTCCATCCAGATCCAGGAGCCTTTTTCCACGATTCCTCCGCTGAGCAGCTCGACCGACGCGCACGGACGCCGGTTTCAGGCCGCCTTCTTCACGTCGCTTTGCGCCTCGCGCGCAAACGGGTCGAGGTCCTCGAGAGCGCGCGCGGCGAGTGCGAGGCGCTTCTCGCGTCCCTTGAGTCGCTTCCCCGGCAGCGGCGGGAAGAGCCCGTAGTTGGCATTCATGGGCTGGAAGTCACTGCGCCCCTCCTCGCTCACGTAGCGAACCAGCGCCCCCAGCGTCGTCGTGGCGGGAGGAACGATTGCGCTCCGGCCAACGGCAAGCCGCGCCGCGTTCAGCCCGGCGAGGTACCCCGCCGCGGCGGACTCCAGGTATCCTTCCACTCCGACGAGTTGCCCGGCCAGGAAGAGGTCGGGGCGGACCTTCGCCTGCAGGGTCGGCTCGAGAAGTCGCGGCGACTCGATGAAGGTATTGCGGTGCAGACTCCCGAGCCGGACGAATTCGGCGTGCTCGAGGCCGGGGATGCGTCGGAATACGCGCCGCTGCTCGGGATAGGTCATCTTCGTCTGGAAGCCCACCATGTTGTAGAGGCTGGCGCGGCGGTCGTCCTGACGCAGTTGGACGACCGCGTGCGATCGTCTTCCCGTGCGCGGATCGACGAGACCGACTGGCTTGAGCGGGCCGAAGGCGAGGGTCTGGCGCCCCCGGCGCGCCATCTCCTCGATCGGAAGACAGCCCTCGAAGTGTACGCAGCGCTCGAACTCGCGCGTCTCCACCTTCTCGGCCGCGAGTACCCCATCGACGAGGGCCTCGTATTGTTCCCGGTCCAGCGGACAGTTGATGTAGTCGTCGGACCCCTTCCCGTAGCGCGAGGCCCGGAAGGCACGGCTCATGTCGATCGAATCCGCCGTGACGATGGGTGCGATCGCGTCGTAGAAGTAGAGGTAGTCCTGGCCCAAGAAGGTGCGAAGCCGCTCGGCGAGGGCGCTCGAGGTGAGCGGCCCCGACGCCACGATCGAGAGGCCCGGCGGCAGATCGACCACCTCCTCACGGCGGATCCGGACGCCCGGCAACGATTCGATCGCCGCACTCATTCCCTGCGCGAAGCCGTCGCGGTCGACGGCAAGCGATCCTCCTGCCGGAATACGGTGCTGATCGGCGACCTCGATCACCAGCGAACCCAACCGCCGCATCTCCTCCTTCAACAACCCGATCGCCGTCGTCTGCTCGGCACTGCGGAAGCTGTTCGAGCAGACCAGTTCCGCCAGGCGGTCGGTCGTATGCGCTTCGGTGCCGCGCACCGGACGCATTTCGAAGAGTTCGACTTCGATGCCGCGACGGGCCAACTGCCAGGCCGCTTCGCAGCCGGCAAGTCCTCCACCCACGATGCGGACCGGTTCAGCCATCCGGCGAGCTTAACCAGCGGGGGCGCGCTGCGAAACCAGGGCCGTCGAGGCGGGCCGGACCGCGCGGGGCACGACCCATTCGCCCCTCGGACGCCGCCGGCCGTCGGGCCGTGACCCGAACGGGCGCCGGAGCTTCCAGGCGGCACGGGAGGGAGGGTACGCCGGTGGCCGCATCTCACCCCGGGAGCGATGCGGCCACCGGGACGGGCGACCCGTCGTGCTCACGAGGCCGGGGCTCCGCCCTGCGCGCAGCGGACGAAGCGACCGCCGGCGCTTCGGGCCACGGCACCGCGTACCTCGAGATCGAGTAGGGACACCCAAACGTCCTCCGGACGACGCCCGGTGCGCGCGACCAGCGCATCCACCGTCACGGCGCCACGGCCAATCGCAGCGAGAAGATCGGAGTTCCCCCGGGGGGTCCCGGCGTCGTGCGAACGCGCGCCCACCGGAGCTTCGAACGGCAACTCGTCGAGGATGTCCTGCACCCCTTCGACCAACCGGGCGCCCGCGCGCAGCAACCGATGGGGGCCCGCCGAGCGGGGTGCTCCGGCCGGTCCGGGGACGGCAAAGACCTCGCGGCCCTGCTCCAGCGCCCAACGCGCGGTCGAGAGAGCTCCACTGCGCACGCTCGCCTCCACCACGACGACGCCCAGCGAGAGGCCGCTGATGATCCGATTCCGCCTCGGAAAATGGAACGGCCGGGGCCTCGTTCCCGATGGCCATTCGCCGACCACGAGCCCCCGCTGCACGACGGCCTCGCGCAAAGCGCGATGCCGATGCGGATAGACGACGTCCGTCCCTGCCCCGACGACGGCGACGGTGAGGCCCCCCGCCTCGAGCGCTCCCCGGTGTGCTGCGCCGTCGATGCCGATGGCGAGTCCACTGACGACCGTGACGCCGCTCTCCGCCAGACCGCGCCCCAGAGCGCGCGCGAGCGCCTCTCCCTCGGCGGTCGCATCCCTCGCTCCGACGATCGCGACCGCCACCCCCGAAAAAGCGCGTTCGCGGTCGCCGCCTCCGAGCACGTAGAGTCTCGGCGGCGGATCGAACGTGTGCCGCAGAGGGCGCGGATACCCTGGCTCGCCCAGCCGCAGAACGTCTTCATTGCCCGCCCGCGTGGAGACCGCGGGGCCGCACCGCGACGCCGCGCGCACCCCGCTGCCGCCGCCCGGCGCACCGGAGGCCGCCGTCGGCTTCCAGTCCGGGAGCGTCTCCGGCGGGCCCTGGAGGCACACGGCGTCGGCGCCCTCTTCGCACACCTGCGTTCTCGCCCCCGGGCGACGACGTGCGCCCTCGTCAGACTGCTCCATACCGACCTCCCGGCTTCCCGGGCGGGAAGCACCTTACGAAGTCCTGATAACCCGCACGGGCCAACCCTCCATGGACGGGGTGACAATCCACGTGTCGGCGGCTAGACCGCGAAGGTGCCGAGCCCAACGGAGATCCTCGCCGCCATGCCCGAGCACTTCGACGCCGAAGCCGCGCGCGGCCTCAACGTCGTCGTGCAATTCCACATCGGAGGGAGCCGCGAGGACGTCCACCACGTCGTGGTGCGCGATGGTTCCATCGAGATCGCCCGCGGGCCGCACTCCAAGCCAACGATGAGTTTCACGCTGGCCGACGAGGTCTTCGTCGCTCTCGCAACCGGTGACCTCAGCCCCCAACTGGCCTTTCTGGACCGACGGGTTCAGATCGCTGGCGATGTGGGTCTCGCCTCCCGCATGCTCGAGATGTTGGGCATCGGCCGACGTTGACACGTCCGGGAATGCGGCTGGACACGCGCCCCGGGCGGAGGAAACCAGACCAGGCCTAGGGCGCGAGCGGCGGCCCTTCCCCCGGATCGATCTGGAAGACGCGCGCCGGGCGGAGGAAACCAGACCAGGCCTAGGGCGCGAGCGGCGGCCCTTCCCCCGGATCGATCCGGAAGACGCGCGCACGCGCCCGCCGCGCCGGATCGTAGTCGTCCCACTTCGCGGCCGGCACGTCGGCCGCCCGCATCGTAGAGAAGCCGTTGCGCGCAAAGAAGCGCGCGGCGCGATCGGAAGTCGTGACGGCGAAGACGTAGACCATTGCGTCCTCCCGGGCCCGGGCGAGAAGACGCTTCACGAGACGACCGCCGATCCCCTCGCCCTTGAAGCGGGTGAAGGTGTAGAGCGCGCTGATCTCTCCGACGACGTCGCTCCCTTGCGCCCAGGGACGCAGCGCCCCGACGCCGGCCAGGTGTCCCGACCCGACCCAGACCCCGAGGCCATCGAGAAGAACCTCGGCGATTTCGTCGGCGTTGCGGGGTCGCAGGAGGCCTTCCTTCTGACCGCGAGCAATCAAGCGCTCGACCTCGTGGAAGTCGTCGATGGAAAGCGGATCGACGTGGCAATGGTCATCGCGTGAAATGAAGGTTCCCGAGCCTTCGTAGGTGAAGAGCTCCCGCGCCAGTCCGTCGATCCGGCACAGGTTGACCGAGGAGACGCCTGCCTCGAGCACCGTGTCCACCTGCGTGAGCAAGGCACGCCGCGCCCCAAAGCCCTGGAACTCGGCTTCACCCACGGTCAGGAGAGCGTCCAGACTGGCGCCGTCGAGATAGGACAACGGCCGATCGCCCTTACGGGCGACGAGTCCGCCGACCCGGTCGATCAAGACCAGCTTCGTCACCCGGAAGCCTGCAGCGATGGCGCAGGCGGCATCCACCGCCGGTCCATCGACGAGCACGAGGCCCAGGGTGCGAACCCGCAAGATCCGCCAAAGCTCGACCAGGACGCCGTCGCCGTCGTCCCAGCGGAGCACGTCGGAGCGCGCCGCTGCGGGCGGCACCCGGCGGGACCGGCGCGCCGAGGTGCGCGGAAGGCCGAGCCAACGGCGCCACCTCTGCGCGGGCGCACTGCGACTCCGCTCCGCGGCCCTGGGCGCGGCCGCATCGGTGGCCTTGCCGAGCACCACGACGACCCGCGCATCGGCGCCCACCAGATCACGGGTCACCGCGGCCAATGTCCGACGGGCCTTCTCTCCCCGCAGGAGATCACGATCGACCGCCAGCACGAGCGTCCGCCCGCGAAATTCGTCGAGATAGAAGTCCTTCTCTGCAAACCCGGCCACGGCCCGAGGCGAGTACCACATCCCCGACCCGAATGCGTCCCGCCGCGTTGCGTTCCCGTGGGCACGAACGTAGAAACCCGGTGTCGTGGGAAAGCGCGCGTCTCTCCTGTTCGCGGCCTGGATCGCGACGACTCCGTGGGCGCCCGAAACGGGATCCGCCGCCGGCGTCGTCGCAGCAGAAAACGCGGCCGCCGCGGAGGTGGGCATCGAGGTCCTCGACGAGGGAGGATCCGCCGTCGACGCCGCGATCGCGACAACCCTCGCGGCGTGCGTGGTGCATGCGACCTCGTGTGGGATCGGCGGCGGCGGCTTCATGGTCATCTTCGACGCAGCGACGAAGACCGCGACCGCACTCGACTACCGGGAGGTGGCTCCAGCCGCCGCAGGTGTGGACCTCTACCTCGAGGACGGCACGTACGTCCGGGAGCGCAGCCGGATCGGCGCGCATGCCGTCGGCGTCCCCGGAGAGATCGCCGGCCTCGTCGAAGCCCACCGGCGCTACGGACGGCTCCCGTGGAAGCGGTTGGTCGCACCGGCGGCACGCCTCGCCCGAGAGGGGTTCACGGTGACGCCGCACATGGCCCACCAACTCGAGGCAAAGCGCGCGGCACTCGCCGCGGACCCCGAATTGGCGCGTCTGCTGCTGCGCCCCGACGGGAGTGCCCCGGGCGCTGGCGAAACGCTTCGCCTGACGGCACTCGCCGACACCCTCGACGCCATTGGCGAAGGAGGTCGCGACGCCTTCTACCGCGGTCCGGTGGCGCGCTCCATTGCCCAGACCATCCAGGACGCCGGAGGCGTCCTCACCGAGTCGGACCTGGCCGGGTACGAACCGATCTGGCGGGCGCCGCTGCACGCGACGTATCGCGGCCGCGACGTGTATACGATGCCGCCTCCCAGTGCCGGTGGAACGGCGCTGGTGCTCGCACTCGACACGCTCGCGGGCATGGACGTGCAGGCCCTCGGGCCCTCCTCTCCCGAGCGCTGGCACCTCTACGCAGAGATCCTGCAACACGCCTTCGCCGACCGCGCGGTGGCCTCGGGCGACCCCGCCTTCGACACGCCCCTTCCGCGGGCCGATGGGGCCCGCCTGCGCGAACGAATCGACCCCAGGCGAACCCGGGCGGCCTCGACCTACGGCACCCATGCCACGGCCGGCGCAGCCCCACCACCGGACGATGCCGGTACGGGTCACGTCTCGGTGATCGCGCCCGACGGCAGTGCCGTCGCGGCGACGAGCACGATCAATACGGCCTTCGGAGCGCTCCTCGGAGCCCGCGGAAGCGGTGTCATCCTGAACAACGAACTCGACGACTTCAGCTTTCCGGCGCCGAATTATTGGGGCGTCGCCCCCGGCAAGACGAACCATATCGCACCCCGCAAACGACCAGCGAGCAGCATGACTCCGACCCTGGCGGTCGAGGACGGGCGTACCGTGGTGGCCGTGGGCGCGTCGGGCGGCCCCCTGATCATCAGCGCTACACTCGAAGTCCTCACCAACGTCCTCGACTTCGGCATGCCTCCCGAAGCCGCCGTTGCGGCGCCCCGGATCCATCATCAATGGCAACCCGAGACCCTGCTCGTCGAACCGGGAATCGGCCCCGCCGACCGTCAGGCGCTGCAGGCCCTGGGCCACGAGATTCGTGAGATTCCGGGGGTCGCCGCCGTCTCTTTAGCAACCGCGCTACCGCAGGTGGGCTTCGCCGGCGCCGGCGACGCACGCAAAGGTGGAGCAGCGCGGGTGGGAAAGAGGCGTGACCGGGAAGCGAACGAATGTCAGGATGACGGGGGCGTCGAGCCGTGTGTCCCGTCTGCGGCCGAGGCTCCTCGCTGAGCACGCCATGGACCCGACCCCCCCGCTCCTCTCGATCATCGTCGCCACCCGGGACCGCGCCGAAAAACTGCGCCGCCTCCTCGACAGCCTCGAACGCCTCGACGCGCCACCCGTACCGTTCGAGATCGTCGTTGCCGACAACGGCTCCTCCGACGAAACCCCCGAACTCCTCGCCCAGTGGAGCCTCCAGGGGCCGTCACGCGTAGTGGTCCATGTCGCCGAAGCGGGCAAGTCCCGTGCGGCGAACCTGGCGATCGCCGCCTCCCGCGGAGAGCTCCTCGCCTTCATCGACGACGACGTCACGGCCGACCCCCGCTGGCTCGTCGAGTTGTGGAATTACTTCGAACACCACGACTGCGCCGCCGCCCAGGGGACCGTGGACTGGCCCGAGGAGGCGCGGGCCGACCCGCGACTGCATGCTCGCCTCGAGAAATTCGGCACCATCGTGCGCGTCCACCAATCCCCGGAGGCGCCGAGCCAACGGCTCACCGGTGCGAACATGGCCGTCCGGCGACAGGCCATCGGCGTCGTGGGCGGCTTCAACGAAAGCCTGGGACCCGGTGCCGCGGGCGCGAGTGAGGACACCGAGTTGGGACAGAGGATCCTCGCGATCGGTGGCCGGATCGGATACGCCGAGGGGGCCCGCGTGGTGCACGAGGTCGACCCGTCCCGGCTCACCGAGAGTCACTTCGCCGAGCATCATCGCCGCCTCGGACGCAGCCGCTTCGAGTACAAGCAAAACGGTCTGCTCTCGAGCATCCTGCCCAATCTTGCAAAGTCGGCCCTGCAATTCGGACTGTACGCCATGCTCGGCAACGACGTCCGGAAATATCGCGCGAAGGGACGGCTGTACCACTACGGCGCCATGATCCGTCTGCGGCGGGAAGGAAACCGGACGAAGCGGGCCGCCTGACCGGCGGCGCCGCGAATCCGCCGACAGGATCGCGATGAACGGGTCGCAAGCGAGGAGGGTCTGATGGCGGGTCTGCGCGATTTTGCCGGTCGGGTGGCGGTGGTCACAGGCGCATCGAGCGGTCTTGGACGCGGGCTGGCCCGCGCCCTGGCGGGACGGGGTGCACACGTCGCCCTGGTCGCACGTCGCGCCGAGCGCCTACGGGAGGTGGCGGCCGAGATCGAGGCCGAAGGCGGGACCGCCGTGCCCGTCCCTTGCGACGTCGCTTCGGCGGCCGCGATCGAGGAGGCGTCCCGCCGAATCCGCGAGCACTTTGGCCACATCGATCTGCTCGTGAACGCGGCGGGCCACGCCCGGCACATTCTGTTCAAAGACCAGGACCCCGCCGAGGCCGAACGGATGATGGCGGTGAACTACTTCGGGGTCGAGCGGTGGATCCGGGCCGTTCTTCCGACCATGAGAACACAGGGCCGCGGGTGGATCGTCAACGTCTCGTCCTTCGCCGGTCGCCTCGGACAACCCGACGAAGCGACCTACGCCGCCACGAAGTTCGCGGTCACGGGCCTGTCGGAAAGCCTCGCGATGGAACTCGCGCCCCTCGGCATCCACGTCCTCTGCGTCTTTCCGGTGCTCGTCCGCACCGAGATGTTCGACGAACAGACGCTCTCGCGAATGCCGGGACGAACCCGCCAGAGCTTCATCGAGGTCGACGAATTCTGCGAAACCATCCTCGCTGCTCTCGCGCGGGGCGCGTTCGAGGTCACCGTGCCGCGCCGATTCGGCTT
>JAPOLW010000014.1 GCA_029976905.1 bacterium
GCCGGGAGGTGCGGCGACCGCCTGCGGCGCCGGGCGGTGGACGGAACGCAGCCCGTCGGCGTCCGGCGTCCAGTCGCGCAATACCGCAGCGACCTCCTCCGAATGCGCCGGCGGCAGTCGACGAGGCGGCGCGGGACACGCCGAGAATCGCCAGGGCGGAGCGGGAAACGCGATCCCGGCGTCTCCATCGGAAAATCGGCGCACGAAGCCGCGCGCCACCAGCTGCGGAGCGTCCGCGATGGATTCGGGACGGACCACCGGCGCAAAGGGCAAACGACGCAGCGACGCCCCGGTGCAGACCTCGTCGACCGAACGCGTACGCAACCAGGTCTCGAGGACCGAGAATACGGCCTCGGCGTGCTTCTTGCGGTAATCGACGCTCTCCCAGGCGGGATCGGTCAGAATCCGGGCCTCCGGACACTCGCTCGCGACCCACTGCGACAGCGTCGTCCAATCCCCGAGGTGGGTCATCAGGACGAGGCCGTCACGGGCCTCCCCGACGCGAAACGTCCGGCTCCAATGCAGAGTCCCCTGACGTCGCTGGACTTCTCCGGTCTGCCGGTAGAGACCGGTCACGTGCTCGACCGCAGCCGCCGCTGCCTCGGTCACCGCGAGATCGACGGCCCCGACCTCCCCAGCCCGGTCACGCACCGCGAGGGCCAGCAGAGCCGCCGTCGCCCCGACCAGACCGGTGGCGGCGTACGCCGCCAGGCCAAAGGGCGCCAGCGGCTCCCGGTCGGACGGCCCGTTGACGAAGACCATGCCCGCACGGGCCGCGCAGACCAGATCCGAGCCACGCCAGGGCGCTCGGGGGCCGGTCATCCCGAAGGGGGTGATCCGAATGACGATGGTGCGCGGGCCGGCCGGGAGCGGAAACTCCTCCCACTCGACGGGTGGTCGCGCGTCGAAGACGACATCGGCCTGCCGGACCAGGGCGCAGCCATCGGCGCGCCCCGCGGGCGTGGTGAAATCGAGGACGAGACGACGCTTGTTCGCGTTCGCGTAAAGGTCGGCCAAGGATGCGCCATCCCGCTGCGGATCGGCGCGTCGGACGGCCGCACCGTCGGGTGGCTCGACCCGGACGACATCCGCACCGAGATCCGCCAGCAGTCGCGAACAAAGAGCGCCCGCGTGGTCCGAGAAATCCAGAACACGCAATCCCGTGAGAGGCATCGTCTCGTCAGCGCGGCGGCCGCGAAAAGATCTCGCCACCATCTTCGGTGAGTTCGGAGATCCGCGACACCCGGTCGGCCAGATCTTCCACCACCTCGCCGCGCACCGCCCCCCGGTCGATGAGAATGGCGTACACCGAAAAATTGCGCTTCTTCTTGGCGCGGTGGAAGTCCTCGCGCCACTGCGGATCGACCGCACATTCGCCGTCGGTGATGAGCACGATGTCCGCGCGACGCAGCCCGCCGCTCGAAATCTTCTCCACCGCCGCATCGAGCGGCGCCATGAAGTCGGTGCCTCCTCCGGAGAAGTGTTCGGCCAGGTCCATGGACTCCCCGAGCGCCACCTGCCAGGAGCTTCCCGGATTCATGTCGAACTCGCGAAGCGCCGCGGCATCGGCGAAGCAGACCACGTGACACCGGCGCCGTTGCCGTCGCGCAATCTCCACGAAGGTGAGCGTCACCGCCTTGGACCAGATCTCCTTTTCACCCGACATCGACGAACTCGTATCGAGGCAGAGGATCATGGGCCCGTGCCCATGGGAGTCGACACCACGAAGCGAATACGTGAGCAGCCCCCCGTCCAGGAGCCGCCGCAGAAAATCCCGCTTGAGCACGGGATGCGAGAGCGCCACGAGCTCGTGCGGTACCAGCCGGGCGATGTCGTCGAGACTGCGGTGCCGGCCGATCTCGAACATCTCCTGGTCGGCGCGATCGAGAACGCGACGGCGCACCGCCAACGCATTGTCCCGCATCCGACCGAAGACCCGGGCGAGCTTCTGGAGCTTGGGATTGTCGGCGAGCCGGCGTCCCAGGTCGATCCGCTGGCCGGCGTCGAGCCGCCCCCCCGCGCCCAGTCCGCGGCCCCAGCTCGAGAGGGCTTCGGGAAGGTCCTGCACCTTCGTCGCCGCCCCCGCCGCTGCACCCAGAACGCTCTTCCCGAGCCGGGAACCGACCCGGTCGAGTCCTTCCTCGACGTGACGCTGCTTCTGACGTCGCTGTGCTTGCGCGACGCGGGCATGGCGCCGCGCAGCCTGCGCCGCGCGCTGCATCGCTTCCCGGGCGGCTGCGCTCCGGTCCCCGGACGGCTCTTCCTCCGGGGACGTCGCTCGCCCCGGATCCCCATCGGGTGCCGCCGGGCCGACCGGCTCCTCCTCCGAAGGCACTTCGTCTTCCGCGGTGGAATCGGCCGACCCACCGGAGAGGGCCGGGACGTCCGACGGCTCCGCGCCCGGATCGAACTCCGCGCCGGCAGGGACGTCCTCGGTCTGCTCGGCGGAGGCGGGGTTCTCGACGGCCTCGGCGGGCTCCGCGGAGGCGAGGTCTTCGGCGACCTCGGCCTGCTCCTCGGCCTCCCGCTCCTGCTCTTCCTCGCGCGCCAGGCTCCACAGGTCGAGAAGATCCCCTGCGGTCAAGACCCGGTCCTCGCGCATCGCCTCGAGCAGGGCCTCGCCGATCGACACGGTCGCGAGACCCGCATGGGCTTCATCGAGCAGGGTCTGCGGACGTAGGGCGGGATAGGCGGCCCCCTCCATGAGTTCGGCCACGATGCGCCGGGCAAGTGCGGAACTCCCCAGGGTCACTTCGGGAGGAAACGTGACGACATTGTATTTGAACAGGGAACAGAAGACGTCGTCGAGCAGAGCGTCGAAGTGGGGCACCAGCTTACCGCCCTCTTCATCCAATTTCTGCCAGGCGTGTGATTGTCTACGCAGCCGCGCGATCGCGGCCCGATCGTAGGAGTCCGACTCGACGGTGTGCACGTCCGTACCGTCCCGGCGCTCTCCCATCACCAACTCCAGGCCCCACGTGCGCCCAACGACTGCCTCATCGACATCCGTTCTCCGGCCGTCGGCGTCCCATCAGTGCCCACTCACGGTGCGCCGGATGCGGTCGATCTCGCCGCGTGCCTCCGCGACCCGACCCACCGGGCGGCCACCGGCGGTGGCCTCCTCCTCGAGTTCGTCGAGACGGCCGAGGATGCGGCGCAGCTTCGTATCGACCTCGATGGCGGCTCGCGTCTGCTCGTCCATGCTCTTCCAACCACGCCCGGCGTACGCGCTCAGTTCGCGCGCCTGGAAGACCAACTCCTGGACCTCCTCGTCGAGGCCGTGCACGAGGGTGCGCAGAGCCTCCCGCACGACCTCCTGGTCCGCGGGGTCACTCCACAGGACATGTTCGAGGAAGAGGATCTCCTCGTCTCCGACCGCCGATCTCCCCCGGACCAGCGCCAGGCTGCGCAAAAGTCCGAGGCTCTGCCGGTAGCGGCGATCGGAGGCCACCACGTTCCGCCCCTTCAGTTCGCGTCGCAGTTCGATGATCCGGGCCAGGGCCGCATCGGGCACCTCGATACTCGCCGCCGCCTCGGTCAGGGCGGCGAGTTCCCCGGCCGACAAGCAGGTTTCCTGCGTCGCATCACGCTCGCCCAACATACGCAGGAAACGGTAGTCCTCGCTTATGTAGTCGACGACGAAGCGCACCAGAAAGCGGTCGTAGACCGCCGAGAGCTCGTCTTCCTCGGGCAATTCGTTGGCGGCACCAAAAATGGAGACCAGCGGGGTCTGTATGCGCTCGCTTCCGTTGTCGAAGCAGCGCTCGTTCAAGAGCGTCAGGAGCGCGTTCAGGATCGACGAACTCGCCTTGAAGACCTCGTCGAGAAACGCGATGTGCGCCTCCGGCAGCTTGCCCGTCGTGACCCGCCGATACTCGTCGCGCTCGAGGGCCTTCAGACTCACCGCCCCGAAAATCTCCTCGGGCGTGGTGAATTTGGTCAGAAGCCACTGAAAATAGCGGGCCCCCTCGAGACGCCGACAGATCCGATCGGCCAGCATCGACTTCGCGGTTCCCGGCGGACCGATCAGCAGGACGTGCTGGCCGGCCAGAAGGGCGGCCAGCGAGCCTTCCACCACCTCGCTGCGCTCCAGGAATGCCTGGTCCAGCTCCTCCGCGATGGCCCGGAGCTTCTCACGCGCCGATTCGAGTACCGTCACGGGCTTTCTCTACCGCGCCCGTCCCTCGAGGTCACGCGACCCGATCCGGCCGGGGCCGCTCACGGGCGCCAATCTCCGTCGAGGGCACGATTGAGGGCGAAGGCCGCGCTGATCAAACCCAGATGGGTGAAGGCCTGGGGCGTATTCCCCAGATGTTCCCCCGAGGGTCCGAGTTCCTCGGAGAACAATCCGACATGGTTCGCATAGCCGAGCATTTTTTCGAAGAGCAGACGTGCCCGCTCGAGCTGGCCCGCGCGCGCGAGGCACTCGACGTACCAGAACGAACACATGTTGAAGGTACCCTCTTCGCCGACGAGGCCATCGCTCGCCGCCGTATCGACCCGATATCGGTAGACCAGCGAGTCATCGACCAGTTCCTGGCTGATCGCATCCAGGGTGGAAAGCCACCGTGGATCATCGGGCGAAATGAATCGCACCATCGGCATCAGAAGACACGCCGCGTCGAGTGTGTCGCAGTCCTTGTACTGAACGAATGCGCGCTTCTTCTCGCTCCAGTACCGCGTCAGGATCTCCTGATGGATCGTGTCGCGCACCTTGCGCCAGCGGACGATCGGTGCCGGAAGAGAACGTCGCTCGGCCAATCGCAGCGCGCGATCGACGGCCACCCAGCACTGGAGGCGCGAATAGAGGAACTCGTGACGCCCGCCCCGCACTTCCCAGATGCCCTCGTCCTTGCGTCGCCAATTTCGACAAACCCAATCGATCAAGCGGACGAGGTTTTCCCAAAGATCGATCGAAATCGGCGAGCCGTATTTGTCGTAGAGGTAGACCGAGTCCATGAGCTCGCCGTAGATGTCGAGCTGCAATTGATCGTAGGCGGCATTCCCGATGCGCACCGGGGAGGAGCCACGGTAGCCCTCGAAATGGCGCAGGATCTTCTCTTCGAGCCGATGACGACCATCGAGGCCGTACATGATCTGGAGAGACCCATCCGGTCCGAGTTCGCCGCAGCGCGCCTCGATCCAGTCCATGAACCCGCGCGCTTCTTCGGTATAGCCCAGACGCAGGAGCGCATAGAGCGTGAACGAAGAGTCGCGGATCCAGGTGAAGCGATAGTCCCAGTTCCGTTCCCCACCGATCCTCTCGGGAAGTCCGAAGGTGGCGGCCGCCACCAGGGACCCGTGCCGGCGGGACGTCAGCAATTTGAGCGTGAGAGCGGATCGCTGCACTGTCTCCCGCCAACGCCCGGTATAGTTCGAGCGTGCCGACCAGCCGCGCCAGAACCGTACGGTCTCGTCGAAGGAGCGCTCGGCCCATTCATGGAGTCCCTCGGTCGAGGGCCGCGCGCCGCTCGCGTTCTCGAGATGAAAGTCGATATGCTGGCCGGCGCGCAGGTCGATGTCGGCGAAGGCATCCCCGTCCTTGACTTCGAGCTTGCGCGTGCAGCGCAGGCGAAAGGCGGCGCCATCGGATCCTCTCGAACGGAAGAAGAGGGTGTCCTTCCGCCGTTGGACGGAATGCTTCGCCCGTCCGTAGTCGAAGCGGGGCGCACACTCGATCCGGAAACGGACCGATCCCCGGACCGCGCGCACCCGGCGAACGATCGCGCTCGCCTCGGGGTCGTCGGCGATCGGCATGAAATCGATGATTTCAGCGACGCCGGTCGGTGCCAGAAAGCGGGTCATGAGCACGTTGGTGTCGGGAAGGTACATCTGCGTCCGACGTGCATGGCTCAGATGCGGCGTGATGCGGAACCGGCCGCCCTTCTCGTCATCGAGCAGGGCGGCGAAGACGGTCGGCGAATCGAAGGCGGGAAAGGAGAGGTAGTCGATCGATCCGTCGATACCGACGAGGGCAACCGTCTCGAGGTTCCCGATGATCCCGTAGTTTTCGATCGGCTGGTAACTCACTCCGGCATTCCCCGTCGTATCCGCATGCGGCCTCTATGCCCGCGCCGGCCGATACGATCAAGACCGCTTCGGGTTCGCGGGATGGCGCGCTAAAGAGGAGGCGTGTCCTCGACCGACAGGCGAATGGCCGCCCCTCTTCTCGGGAGCGCCATACCGCGCCCTCCCGCCCCAGGTCCGACTCCCGCCTCTCTCCGATCGTCGGCGCTGCACGAGAGCAGGGAAGGCTGAAATGATTCGCGATCCGGCGTTCCTCGAGCGACTTGGAAAGCTCGGGCCCGCCCTGCTGGCCTCTCTCGAGGCCCTGGAGGTCGTCCGACGCCATCTCCACCCACCCCGACTTTCGACGCTGCGCGATTCGCTCGAACCGTTGCGGGCGCAACTCGCCGGGGAACGGGCCGGGTTTGCCAGCGTCGCTCCGCCGGCCGAGGCGCAGGCCTTCGCCGAACGACTCCTCCGATCGACGGACGTGACGCTCGCGGCGATCGAGCGCTTTCTCGAGCCGGGTGCGGGCCCCGAGCAGATCCTCGGAGCAATGCATCTGCATTGCGAGGCCCAGCGCCTGCTCTACCCCCTGCGCACGGCCTTGCCGCCGGTGAGCCGATTCTTCGTCGAAGAGCCCTTTCGCGACCATCTCGCCGATCTGGAGCCCGAGCCGCCCGAAGGGATCCGGGTCGGCCTCTTCCGGGCAGGAGATCCCCCTCCCGCGCGCGGCGGCTTCACCCTCTACGTCCCCGAGAGCTACGATGGCCGGACGCCGCGGCCCCTGGTCGTCGCCCTCCACGGGGGAAGCGGTGACGGGAACGATTTCCTGTGGACCTGGCTCGCCGAGGCTCGCGGGCGCCGTTTCCTCCTCCTCGCGCCGACCTCGCGGGGCGACACCTGGTCGATGATGGGGCCCGACGTCGACGCACCGGCGCTCCGCTCGATGGTCGACTACGTCGTCTCACAGTGGAGCGTCGATTCCACCCGGATCCTGCTGACGGGATTGTCGGACGGCGCCACCTACAGCCTTCTGGCCGGGCTCTCCGAGGACTCCCCCTTCACCGCCCTGGCGCCGGTTTCCGGCGTCTTCCATCCCGCCAATCTGCAAAATGGAAACCTCGAGCGCGCGCGCGGCAAGCGGATCTACCTCGTCCATGGCACCCTCGACTGGCTCTTCCCGGTCCAGATCGCCCACGGCACGCGCGACGCCCTGCTCGAGGCGGGGGCCGACCTCGTCTTTCGCGAAATTCCCGATCTCTCCCATACCTACCCGCGAGACGAGAACGACCACATCCTGACCTGGTTCGACCACGACCTCGCTCTCCCCACGCAGACGTGAGAAGACGAACCCGTGGCTCAGTCGAGAGCCCCGGCGATCGCGCTGGCGAGTTCCCGGAGCCGCTCGGGATCACCCGGCTTGCGGGTGTGCAGTGCAAGCGGCTGTGCGGCCCAACGCGGCAGCAGGTGCATGTGATAGTGGAAGACGGTCTGTCCGGCCGCCGCGCCGTTGAGCTGGAAGACCATCATCCCTTCGGGCTCCACGACCCGGCGCAAGGCCGCCGCCACGCGGTGTGAGGTCTGCATCAGGGCCGCAAGCGCCGTCGGATCCGCATCGAAGAGATCACTGCTGTGCGCCTTGGGGATCAGGAGCGTGTGGCCGTCGGCCACGGGGAAGATGTCCATGAACACGAGCGTGTGTTCGTCTTCGTAGACTTTGTGCGCGGCGGCTTCTCCCGCCACGATCTTGCAGAAGATACAATCCGGGTCTCGAGACATGTCCCTGGTTCTAACGGCTGGCCGGGCACCCACGCCACGCCGGTCGTCCGCGGCCCCGGGAGGCCTTCCGTTGGACACGATGATCGCGATTCCGCAGGATGGCGTTCGTGTCCGATGCCCAGCAGCTGAACTTCGACCGCCAGCCCGGCGGTGCTCTTCGCATCCGGCTTGCGGGTGCGTGGGCACTGGAGGTCGGGATTCCGCCCGTCGAGCCGCTCGAACGCGAACTCGACGGGGAACCGCCTCCGCGCCGCATCGAATTCGACGCAGCTGAACTCACCGGCTGGGACAGCGGCATCCTGACCTTCCTGGTCGCGGTGGAGGATCTCTGCTCGGCACGCGGCGTCCCCACCGACCGGGAGGGACTGCCCCGGGGGCTCCGGCGCATGGTGGAACTCGCCACCGCGGTGCCCGAGAAGAAGGATGCCCGCAAGAGCGAGGGCCGCGCCTCCCCGCTCGCTCGCCTGGGAACGGCCGCCGGGACCGTCGCCTCGGGCGGGCGCGACATGGTCACGTTCCTCGGCGAGATCACGGCCTCGGTCGGGCGCATGCTGCGCGGCCGCGCCCGCTTCCGACGCGTCGACCTGGTCGCCTTCATCCAGGATTGCGGGGCCCAGGCGCTTCCGATCGTCACCCTGATCAGCTTCCTGGTGGGCCTCATTCTCGCCTTCGTCGGCGCCGTGCAGCTCGAGCAATTCGGCGCCCAGATCTACGTGGCCAATCTGGTCGGAATCGCCATGGCGCGCGAGATGGGCGGAATGATGGCCGCGATCATCATGGCCGGCCGTACCGGAGCGGCCTTCGCGGCGCAGCTCGGGACGATGCGGGTCAACCAGGAAATCGACGCATTGCAGACCATGGGCCTCCCGTCGATCGACTTCCTGGTGCTCCCCCGGATCCTTGCCCTCTGCCTCATGCTGCCCTTGCTCACCTTGTACGCCGACTTCGTCGGCATCATCGGCGGAGGCGTCGTCGCCGCAGCCATGCTCGACCTTGCGCCGAGGGTCTACTACGACCAGACGGCGTCGGGGGTCGCCCTTTCGGATTTTGCCAGTGGTCTGGTGAAGTCCTGTGTCTTCGGCGCACTCATTGCGTTCTCCGGCTGTCTGCGCGGCATCCAATGCGGGAACAGCGCCTCCGCCGTCGGCGAAGCGGCCACGTCGGCCGTCGTAACCGGCATCGTCATGATCATCGTCGCCGATGCGACGTTCACCGTGATCTTCAACATCATCGGCTTTTGAGATGTCCGATACCTCCTCCTTCGCAGCTGACGCCGAGATCACCGTCCGTGGCCTCACCATGGCCTACGGGGATTTCGTCCTGATGCGGGACCTCGATTTCACGGTTCGTCGCGGCAGCGTCTTCGTCATCATGGGGGGCAGTGGCAGCGGGAAGAGCACCCTGCTCCGCCACATGATCGGCCTCAAGGAACCGGCGGCCGGGGAAATCTTCTACGGCCAGGAGAATTTCACCCGCGCCGACGCCGACCAACGCGACCGAATGGTGCGCCGCCTCGGCGTTCTCTTCCAGAGCGGCGCCCTGTTCAGCTCCCTGACGCTCGCCGAGAACGTCGGCCTGCCGCTGGGCGAGTATACCCGCCTCGGGCCGGCCGACATCCGCGAAGTCGCCTCGCTCAAGCTCGCCCTGGTGGGCCTGCGCGGCTTCGAAGACTTCTATCCCGCCGAAATCAGCGGCGGCATGCAGAAACGGGCGGGGCTGGCGCGCGCCATGGCGCTCGATCCCGAGGTGCTTTTTTTCGACGAACCCTCGGCCGGCCTCGATCCAATCAGCTCCCGGCGCCTCGATGAACTCATTCTCGAACTGCGCGACAATCTGGGCGCCACCGTTGCGGTCGTGACCCACGAACTCGCCAGTATCTTCACCATTGCCGACGACTGCGTCTTTCTCGATCCCGAAAGTCGCACGATGATCGCGACCGGAAATCCGCGCGAACTACGGGACCATTCGGACGATCCCCGCGTGCGAACTTTCTTGCGCCGCGGGGAGACCGGGGGGGAGCCAACATGAAAAAGGCAAGTCCGACGCTGATCGGCGCCTTCGTCCTGGGCGCGATCGCACTCGCCCTCGGCGGACTCGCGGTGTTCGGATCCGGAAAGTTCTTCCAAAAGACGACGCGGGTCATCCTGTACTTCGAAGGCTCGGTCAACGGACTCTCGGTGGGCGCACCGCTCAAGTTCAAGGGCGTTCCCATCGGGCAGGTCTCGGAAATCCAGCTCATGTTCGATCAGGACGAGCAGATCGCCGCCATTCCGGTCATTGCGGAAATCGACGATGGGCTCGTCTCCACCAACCTCGGGACGAACGTGGACCTCAACGCACGCGAGATCGAGAATCTCGTCGCACGCGGCATGCGTGCCACCCTGGAGAGCCAGAGTCTGGTGACCGGGTTGCTTTTCGTCTCCCTCGACATCGAACCCGATAACGACGCGACAACTCTGCCCGTCAAGAGCCGCTACCCGCAGATCCCCACACTTCCGTCGACCCTGGAGCAGTTTTCCGCCACGTTGTCGGACGTCGTCAAACAGCTCCGCGACGTCGACTTCCGCAAACTCATGGACGGCATCACCCAGACGGTCAGCGGCCTCAACCGCATCGTGAATTCCCCTGAAGTCGAGAAGACTCTGAACGACCTCGATGAGACCCTGAAGGCGATGCGCGAAGCGGTTTTGGAGATCAAGAGCGCCGTCGGTCCGGTGACGACCAACCTGGAGGAAGCCACGCAAGAGGCGACGAAGGTCCTCGAGTCCCTTCGATCGACAGCGGAGTCGGCGCGCGAACTCCTCAATCCCAACGCGCCACTGGCCTACCAGCTGGAGCGGACGATCAAGGACGTCGGCGAGGCCGCGCGCGCCTTGAAGGAACTCGCCCAGCTCGTCGACGAGCAGCCTACCGTGCTCTTGTACGGCAAGGAGCAAGGAGAGGAATGATGGCCCGACGAATTGTGCAATCGATGCTCGGCCCGGCACTCCTCCTGGCCGTCGCCGTCCTCCCCGGATGCGCCTTCATGAGTGCACCCGAGACGCCCACGACGCGATTCTTCCTCCTGACCAGCGATGCCGAACGAGGGTCGGCCACCACCAGAACCGCTCTTCCGGACCTCGCGCTCGGTGTGGGGCCCTTCAGCTTTCCGACCTACCTCGATCGGCCGCAGATGGTGCGCCGCTCGGGCACGAACCAGATCGAGTTCTCCCAATTCAACCGTTGGGCAGAGCCCGTGAACCGGGGCTTCCAGCGCATCCTCGCCGAGGACCTCGGCGACACCCTGGGCACCAGCCGCATCGTTCTCTTCCCCTGGTACGAGATGCGCCTGGACCTTCAGGTCAAGGGAGAAGTGCTTCGCTTCGAATCCACCGGCGACGGGCACGTCGTCATCGAATGTATCTGGACCCTCTACCATCCCGGCGACGACACCTATCTCGTCACGCGGCACGAGAGCCTCGAACGCGACATCGATTCCGACCGTCCGGAGGAAATCGCGGCCGGACTGAGTGCGCTGATCGGCGACCTGAGCGAACGAATCGCCGAGGCGCTACGCGAGGCCCGGGGCCGGCGAAGAGGCTGAACCGCGAGACTACGCCCGGCTCAGCAGCATACACCCACAGGTATTCCCCCCACCGGCGGCCGCGACCGCGACCTGCGGCGGCCGGGGGATCTGGCGCTCGCCCCCTTCGCCCCACAATTGCGCGCAGGCCTCATGCAGAAAACCGTAGCCGTGCAGTCGACCGGCCGAGAGTTGCCCCCCGTGGGTGTTGAGCGGTAGCTCGCCCTCGCGGGAAATCCGATGGCCCCCTTCGATGAAGGGACCTCCTTCGCCCGGAGCGCAAAAGCCCAGGGCTTCCAACCAGGAAAGCGCAAGGAAGCTGAAGCCGTCGTAGAGTTCCACCAGATCGACATCGGAAGGTTTCAAGTCGGTCCGACGCCATAGATGGGCGCCGGCATCCCGGTTCGCCATCGTCGACAGGTCGTCGAATTGATCCCAGGACGGCCGCCCCCGAAGAGCCGTTCCCACCGACTCGACCCGAATCGGGGGCTTGCGCAAATCGCGGGCCTGATCGACGTGGGAGACGATGATGGCGGTCGCGCCGTCGCAGGGAACGTCGCAATCAAAGAGGCAGAAGGGCTCCGAAATCATCCGCGCTCCGAAATAGTCCTCCAACGACATCGGATCACGATAGATCGCATTGGGATTGAGTGCCGCGTTGCGCCGAGCGTTGAGCGCAATCTGGGCCAACTGCTCGCGCGTCGTGCCATATTCGTGGAAGTGCTTGCGCGCGAAGAGAGCGATCCAGATCGCAGCCGAGGGGGCCGCGAACGGGAGCGTCCACTGGAGAGAGCCGCTGGCGCGGAATCCCGCTCCGCCGTCGGCTCCGATCCCCTGTCGACCTCCCCCCCCCTGGGCACTCCCTTCCCAGACGCTCCGGAAGCACAAGACGTGTCGAGCGAGTCCAGCACCGACGGCAAGGCAGGCCTTGATCACCGAACCCAATTGGCCCGCCGTCTCGATTCCCGAATCGAACCAATCGAGTTCGAGTCGCAGGGCGTCGTGCACGTCCGTCGCGCTCGCGCCACTGAAGCCCGGATTGCCGACCGCAAATCCGGGGTAGGTCGAAAGTCCGTCGATGTCCGCCGTGGTGAGCCCGGCATCCTCGATCGCCGCGAGACATCCCTCGAGAGTCAACTCGAGCGGATCGCGAAAGAGTCGACGCCCGATCTGGGATTGGCCAATTCCCGTGATGCAGGCCGTCCTCGTAGACTCCGCCCTCGTCATCGCACGGCTCCTTCGACCGGACGGAAAAGGGGAATCCAGACCGCACCCTCGCCGTCCGGTTGCTCTTCGAAGACCACTTCGACCGACATCCCGATGAAGACCTCTTCCGGCCGACAGCCGACGATGTTCGTCGTGAGTCGGACCGTTGGGTCTTCCTCGATCTCCACGATGGCGACCACGTAGGGCAGATCCGGCCCCGGCATCCAGGGCTGGTGGTTGATCGTGTAGGTCGCCACCGAGGCGCGCCCCGAAACCGCCTCCGGCGCGACGTCGGTCGAGTGATCCCGGGGGCAGACCCCCACTGGCGGATGAATGATCGTCGCGCACTTCCGACAACGGAGAAAGCGCAACTCGCCGTGTTCTCCTCCCTCCCAGAAGTGGCGATTCTGATCGGTCACCCGCGGCAAGACGCGAAAGGGGGGTGCATCGGTCGTCGACATCCATCTCTCCTCAGAACAAGAGCACTTCGGGCGTCAGCGTCTGGAGATCGACCACCCCGACGGCATTGTAGCCCTCGAGATGCCCCGCGCATTCCCCTGGGTTGAACGTAAGGCGCGTCGCCTGGCGCTCGAGAACGCGCCGGTGGTTGTGGCCGTGGAGGACCAGCTCGTGCTCGACCCGAAGAGCCGGTTCCACCTCGAGCGGGTCATGCACCACCAGGACCCGCCGACCGGCCCACGTGACTTCGTACGGCGGGTCGACCAGGACGATGCGATTGCGCGCCGCCGCAGCGTCGAGCTCGTCCCGAAGCACGTCGTTGTTCCCGAAGACGCCGACCAGCGGTGCGTCGAGATTCGAGAGCAGATCGAGGGTGCGCCCCCGGGTGATATCACCGGTATGGACCACCCGATCGACGCCGGCGCGATTGAGGACCTCGACGATCCGGGCGACGTTGCGCGCGTTGTCGTGGGTGTCGCTGACGACCCCGATCCGCATTCGCGGCCTCCCACCCACCAGCCGGCCCGGACGATTCGTCCGGACCGGCAAGTGGTTCAGACCTTCTCGAGAACGTGTACGGCGCAGGCACTGCCGAGGCCGATGACGTGGGTCATTCCGATCCGGGCGCCCTCGACCTGCCGCTTGTCGGCCTCACCGCGCAGATGCGTGGAGACTTCGTAGATGTTGGCGATCCCCGTCGCTCCCAGGGGATGGCCCTTCGACAGGAGTCCTCCCGAGACGTTGACGGGAACCCGACCACCCAGGGCCACGGTCCCCTCGTCGATGAGCTTGCCGGCTTCTCCATCCCCGCAAAGCCCGAGATTCTCGTAGTGCAGGATCTCGGCCGTCGCAAAGCAGTCGTGGAGCTCCACCAGATTCACGTCCTCGGGTCCGACCCCGGCCATCTCGTAGGCCTTCTTCGCCGCCATGCGCGTACAGGTATTGACGTCGGGCATCACCAGGTCGCGTTCGGTGAAGGGGTCGCTCGTCATCACCGAAGCGCGCACCCGCACCGCGCGCCCCATCCCCAATTCGCGCGCCTTCTTCTCCGAGGCGAGCACCGCGGCCGCGGCGCCGTCGACGTTCACCGAGCACATGAGCTTCGTGTTGGGGTAGGAGATCATCTCCGCGTTCATGACCGTCTCGAGTGGCGTCTCGATCTGGTACATGGCCTTCGGATTCAGCGTCGAGTGATGGTGATTCTTCACCGACACCTTCGCAAATTGCTCGAAGGTCGTTCCGTACTTCCGCGCGTGCTCCATGCCGGCTTCGGCGAAGACCGCCGGCATCGTACCCGACCCGAGCAGACCTTCCTTGGGGATCCCCTTCTTGCCGCCAACGCCACCGAGCAGGCCCTTCCCCATTTGCTCGACGCCGACGGCAAGCACGAGGTCGTAGACGCCGGCCTTGATCGACATCCAGGCATCGCGGAACGCGGTCGCGCCCGTCGCGCAGGCATTGGCACAATTCACGACCGGGATCCCGGTCTGGCCGATCTGTTGCAGGATCTGCTGGCCGACCATGCTCGAGGCCTGCATGAGGTTTCCACACCACAGGCCTTCGATGTCCTGGATCGGGACGTTCGCGTCATCAAGCGCCATCTGGGCCGCCTGGGCACCGAGTTCCGCCACGCTCTTGTCCGGGAAGCGCCCGAACTTGATCATGTCGGTTCCGAGAATGTAGACGTCACTCATCGTCAGCTCCGTGGTTTGAAGAAGTAACTCAGATACGAGTTACCGTCTTTGTCCTTGCGTCCGAGCGCGTCTCGAAAGACCACTTCGACCGGCATGCCGAACGCGATGTTCTTGGGGTCGGGATCGACGTCGACCAGATTCCCCTTGACGGTTCCGCCGCCCTCGAGGTCGACGATCGCCGAGACATAGGGGACCTCGATCCCGGGGAAGGACCGGTAGACGATCGAGTAGGAATACAATTCACCCCGGTTCGAGAGGGTCACGGGCTCGAGCCCGCCCCGTGCCGAGCATTTGGCGCAGTTCTCCCGGGCCCCGAGGTACATCGCACCGCACTTCGTGCAGCGGTGCCCCTCGAGATAGGGGTCCCCCTTCTCGGGGATCTTCAGAAAATCGACGACGGGAAGCGGTCCCGCCGCGGGCGTTGCTTCAGCCATGTGTTTTGGTCCTCGCGTCTAGGGGGTGGGTCACACCCCGGGGCAATCCGGGACTATGTCTCCCCGCACTCTCGGGTGTCAACTCGGTACGCCTGCGCTCCGACGCCGGCGTCTGCTAGGAGGCCCTCCTTGGTGGGGAAGGGCCAGACCGGAGACACGTCCCCGATCGGGGCCGCGGGTCACCAGAGGGTCGGGTCCTCCAACGAATGGGACCCCCTCGAATCCGTCGTGGTCGGCCGTCTCGACGGCGCGGCCGCGCAGACCCCGGCGATCCCTGCGTCGAAAACCATCGCGGACCTCGAAGGACTTGCCGGGCTCCTCGCCGCCGAGGGCGTCGGGATCCAGCGCCCCGAGCCGACCCGGCTGGAGGGTTCGGTCGAGACCGCCGACTGGAGCGGACCGTGCTTCTCTTCGGCCTGCCCGCGTGACGGCGTCCTGATCATCGGCGACGAAATCCTGGAGGCTCCCCTGCCCTGGCGCACCCGCGTCTACGACAACGATGGACTGCGGACACTCTTTCTCGAATCCTTTCGCGCCGGCGCCCGTTGGACGACGGCACCACGCCCAGAATTGAAGGACGCTCTCTACGAGAAGCCGCAGGGTGCCTGGCTCGATGACATTCGGCCCGCTCTGTTCACGACGGAGTTCGAACCCGTTCTCTGCGCCGCCGATGTCGTCCGATGCAACGAAAACCTCTACGCCTTGCGCACGGCTGGCACGAACCGGCGAGGCATCGCCTGGCTTCGCCGACACCTTCAGGGAATCCGTGACGTGCACGAGATCCACCCACGCCGGCCCGTCGCCGCCACCCTCGACACTCTCCTCCTTCCGCTCGCTCCCGACCGGATCCTGATCCGGGAGGAGGCCATCGACCCCGATCACCTCCCCGCCTCGCTGCGCGACAGCGAGATCCTCTGCGCGCCCTCGAAGTCTCCGGCCGCGCTGAACGTCCTATCGCTCGACCCCGAGCGCGTCCTGGTCGAAGCCCACGAGCGGGAAATGATCGACGCGCTGCGCGCGTGGGGTTTCACGCCGATCCCGGTCCCCCTGCCCGGCTATGGAGCGCTGGGTGGCTCGATTCGTCGTGCCACGCTCGACGTGCGCCGACGGTCGACCAGCGACCGGGAAGCTCCTCGTTCCCAGGAGCCGAAGCGTTCGGCACCCTAGGGCAGATAACCGCGGGCGAGGCGCGTGAACTCCTCGACCTGGGCCTCGGCCCAACTCGCATCACGGCCCAGTTCCTCCGCCAGCAACGCCGCCACCCCGGGTGCCACCTCCATCGCGGCACGGGCATCGAGCAGGAGGCTTCGCGTGCGGCGCGCAAGGACGTCGTCGACGCTGCGTGCCATCTCGTGTCGCGCCGCCCAGACGACCTGGCCGCGCGCATACGGCAATCTCGCGTGCAGGGGCTGGGCATACTCCGCCTGCGCACGCAGAAACTCCCCGAGGCCGGCCGCATCGGCCCCATACGCCTCGAGATGACTCTCGTGCGGCCGATCCGGATCGTCGCGCGCCATCCAGCCATGCAACCGGAGGTTTTCGGTGATGCAGGCGCTCTCGGGGAGTTCGCCCACCAGGGCCGCATCGTCGACGGTGTCTTCGGCCATTTTGCGATAGGTCGTCCACTTGCCACCGACGAGCGTCACCAATCCCGAATCCGAAACGATCACGGAGTGCTCGCGCGAGATCGATTTCGTTCCACCGCGCTCTCCACCCCCGTGAAAGAGAGGTCGAAGCCCGGCGAAATAGCTCAGGACATCGCTCTCGCCCGGATCCCGCTCCAGATATCGCCCTGCATTGCGGAGGATGAATTCGACCTCTTCCGGGAGTGGCCGCGGTTCGATGTCCGCACGGTCGACCGCCGTATCGGTCGTCCCGACGAGAACCCGGCCATGCCAGGGAATGACGAAGAGCACCCGCCCATCGTCGGTCTGGGGCACCATGAGCGCCGTGTCGCTGGGTTGGAAAGCGCGATCGAGCACCAGATGGACGCCCTGACTCGGGACCAACGTGGTCTCGCCGTCGGGCACGTCCATACGTCGCACCTCATCGGCGAAGACGCCCGTGGCGTTGACGACGACCTTCGCGCGGATCTCCCATTCGCGACCGGTCTCTCCGTCGACGGCCTGCACACCGACGACCGAGCCCGCTTCCTTGAGAAGGCCGACGACGGAGAAGTAGTTCAGGACGGTTGCTCCGTGATCGACCGCCGTCTGGGCAAGCGTGAGAGCCATCCGCGCGTCGTCAAACTGGGCATCGTGGTAGATGACACCGCCGAGAAGCGACTCGGTCTGGACGTTGGGGATGCGCTCGATGGTCTCCTTGCGATCGAGCATACGCGAGGGGGCGATGTTGAGGCGGCCCGCGAGCCGGTCGTAGACCTTGAGACCAACACCGTAGAAGGGCCCCTCCCACCATTTGTAGCGCGGCACGACGAAGCCCAGATCCGAGACCAGATGGGGCGCATTGCGGCAGAGAAGCCCCCGCTCCCGTAACGCTTCGAAGACCAGGGAGACATTGCCCTGCTGCAGATAGCGGACGCCGCCGTGCACGAGCTTCGTACTTCGACTCGAAGTGCCCTTGGCAAAGTCGTGCTTTTCGAGCAGGAGCGTTCGGTAGCCCCGGGTCTGCGCATCGACGGCAACGCCGAGACCACTGGCGCCTCCCCCGACCACCAGCAGGTCGAAGGGATCTCCGCCCAGTCCCGACAGCATCGACTCCCGTTCCACGAGGCGGGATTAGCGTACCCCGGACCCGAGCGCGAGGGGGCGCGGGACGCACGCACCTTCTACGCGGTGGTCATCGACGCCAGGAGAGATAGCCGTCGAAGAGCCTCTTCACGGTGGGCGTCAGGCGGCCGCGCGTGAACAGGCCGGCGGCCCGCTTGATGGCCTCGGCCTGCACCGGGTAGGGGTGAATGACGTCGACGAAACGGCCCAACCCGACCTTCGCCACCATCGCCAGCGTGATCTCGTTGAGGATCTCTCCGGCGTGCGACGCCACGATCGTCGCTCCGAGGATTTCGTCCGTACCCTTGCGCGTATGGATCTTGACGAACCCCTCCTCCTCGCCGTCGGTGACGGCCCGGTTCACCTCCCGCAAGGGCACCCGGTACGTATCGATCTCAATTCCGTCCGTCGCCGCCTCGGCTTCGTAGAGCCCAACGTGGGCGATCTCCGGATCGGTGTACGTGCACCACGGCATCACCAGATCGGAGATCTTCTTGCGCCCGAGCGATCCCACGGAGAAGAGAGCGTTCTGGACGACCATCTTCGCCGTGGCATCGGCCGCGTGCGTGAACTGCCAGTCCAGGCAGACGTCGCCCGCCGCGAAGATCCGCGGGTTACTCGTCTGCAGCGTGTCATCGACCCGCACCCCGCGGCGTGGATCGAAGACGACCCCCGCGGCCTCGAGGCCGAGGCCCTCGACGTTGGGCAAACGCCCTGCGCCGAGGAGGATCTCGTCGGCGGCGACCTCGACGGACGCTCCCTCACGGCTGCGCGCCACGATCACCTTCTCGCCGTCCCGGCGGTCGACACGCTCGATCCGGCACCCTTCGACGAGGCGAATTCCCTCCGCGAGGAGGCGATCGTGCAGGATCGCAGCCGCCTCCCGGTCTTCCCGGGGAAGGAGGTGCTCGTCTGCGTGCAGCACGACGACCCGGGAACCGAGGCGGGCAAACGCCTGCGCTAGTTCACAGCCGATCGGACCGGCGCCGATGACCGCGAGTCGCCCCGGTCGCTCGGTGAGGTTGAAGACCGTCTCGTTCGTGAGGGGCTCGGCCTCGGCGAGCCCCGCAATGGGGGGCACCGCGGGCCGCGCCCCGGTGGCGACCACGGCGCGCCGGAACGTGAGTATCGTCCCGCCGACGTCGACGGAATCCGGACCGCGAAAGCGCGCCTCCCCCAAAAAGACCTCCACCCCCAGCTCGTCGCGATACCGACGTGCGGCATCCTCCGCGCTGATCGTCGCGCGGATGCGCCGGACACGCTCCATCACCCGGCCGAAGTCGGCGCTTGCACCTTCGGCCAGAGGTAACCCGAACTCCGCCGCAGCCCGCCGTGCGTCGGCCACCAGGCGCGCGGCCCGGAGGAGCGCCTTGGAGGGAACGCAACCGACGTTGAGGCAGTCTCCCCCCAGGCAATGGCGCTCGACGAGAGCCACGCGAGCACCGAGTCCCGCAGCGACCGCCGCGGAGATCAAACCGGCGGAACCCGCTCCCACGACGACGAGGTTATAGACTCCGTCTCCTACCGGATTCGGCCAATCCGATGGCTGCACGTTGTCGATCAGCGTCTGATTGTAGGCATCGAGCGGTTCGATCGGCGGACGTTCGGACATTGTCGGGACTTCCCTTCTTCCACTCCGGCGCCTCCGGCCCGTCGCCGCGGACGCCACGGCCTCTCTTTCCATGCACGAGCACCCGGCGCCACCTCCCGACGAAACATCGGTCGCGAACACCTCCACCCGAAGCGCCGGGGCGGTGCCACCGGCGGGCCGACCGCGCCGCGAGAGCGAATCGATGCATTCGACCACTGCGTGAAACGTTCGCCGCGAAAAGGATTGACTCCGACGTTCGGGAGGCGCATCGTCTACGTGTCGGGACGTGAGATGCGATCCCGCGAACGAAAGCGCCAGGGCCGACGCTAGGAAAAGAAGCATCCCCTGGAGGAAACGAGATCCCTTGGCCGGAAAGACTCGATTGGAGGATTTCTAGGATGGAAACGCCACCGGGCAGACCGGGGCGTCGTCGGCTCGAGTGACGGCGACGCCCACTTCGACAAACCGACGCCACGAGCGTCGAATCTGAATTGTTCCCGGTCCAAAACCGGGACGACGTGAATACCACGCGTCAGAAAAGCCCGGGGGCCGAGCGCGGCCTTCGGGCTTTTCGCATGTCAGGCCCGGCGGCCCGTTTCGAGGCCGCCTCCCCGTCCTTTCGGTCGTCGGGCGCCGATGATACCGACACGTCGTGTCTCGCAAAGCGCTCATCGGTTCGGTCGTACTCAACGTTTTTCTTGCCGCCAGCGTCCTGGGGCTGAGCTACGGCTGGCCTCTCTTCCTGCATGTGAAGCAGGTTCTGCCCAAGCGGGAGA
>JAPOLW010000150.1 GCA_029976905.1 bacterium
AGCTGCTGAAGACGGTGCGGAGCTTGCTGTCACCCGGGGGAACCTTCCTCTTCAAGGACTGGGAGCGCCGACAGACGCCTGTTCACTGGGCTGCTGCGGCGAGCGATCGGTTCTTGAGCGGAGATGATGTGCACTTCTGTTCTCTCCCCGAGATGCTCGGGTTGCTGCGCATGGCATTTCCCGAACATGAAGTCCTGGAGCAACCGCCGGTCCCACCCTGGGCTCACAACCGCGTCATCCGGGTTCGTCCGCGGACCTGACGACCGACGCCCGAGGGTCCATGACAGTGGATGGCGCCGCGGAGGTGCGGCAAGACGAAGGGCGCCTTGATCGCTAAGCTCGATTCCCAATGACGTCCTCGGCGCGACCGATCTTGCACGCTCTGGGATTGGTCGGCCTCGCTTTCCTGGGATCGTGGATCGGTCAGCTTCTCTTTTCGAGCCCGTGGGTCGGGCTGATCGTGTTCACGACCTTGATCGCCTACATGAGTCTCGTTCTGGGCCTTTGGGTCATTCCGTGTCCGGACGATCCCGACCGGCCCGAGAAAGTCTTCTGTATCGGGTTGAGTCGAACCGGCACCACGTCGCTGTGCGTCGCGCTCCACGAAATGGGGTACGAGGTGTACCACATGCCCTTCAAGCTCCTTCGCTGGCCCGGGCCGGCTCCGTCGGCACCGCGGGTGGACCGCCGTTGGGCCGATGCATTCGATGCACAAGCCGACACCCCCGTCGCGTTGGTCTACCGTGAGCTCGCCGAGCTCTACCCGACGGCGCGCTTCATTCTGACGACGAGAGACACCGCCAGCTGGAGTGCGTCGATGGCATCGTTTTATGGTCGCTACGCGACCATCTTCCGTTACGCCCCCTTCATTCCGGTCCGACGGATCCTCGAGGCTGCCTACGGAGAGGATTGGGCCACCAAGAGTCCCCGGGAATACGCGGACGTCTATGAGCGCCACGTGGCCGAAGTCAGGATGTTCTTCGCCGAGGCTGGGCGAAGTGAGCGACTTCTGGAGCTCGCGATCCTCGATGGCGAGGGGTGGCCGCAGCTCGCGGACTACCTCGAAGGGGTGGCCCCGACAAAGAAGGCGTTCCCCCGCGTCGACGTGTTCGACTTGACCTGGAATCGGCAGCCGTGGTGGCAACTCCGGAGCCTCCTGAAACGGCGCTTTCCCCGAGGGCGTGACGTCCGCCCCTGACGAGAGGCCTTCGATCTCCGGGGACGGGTTTCGGCCGGGCCGCTCTCCGTAGCCCCGGGTGTCTTGCCTCAAAGAATCGCCTCGAGCGTCGCGAATCTTCGCGAGCCCGCCCTCGCTCTCGGTTTGTGAACTCGATCGTAGCCGATCCCTCCTGGGCTGAAGATGTGTCCTACACGCCGGACATCTCGTCGCCGGAGCGGAGAATTGCCGAGACCTTGCTGTTGCCGAACTCGAAGAAGAGCCGGGGGGTCGAAGTACGTCGGAGCCGAGCCATCACCCGGCTCCCTCAGTTGCGGATATCGAGGCCGTCTTCCAGCAGGCGGGCGCGAATGATCCTGGTCCAGACCTGGTAGCCTCGTTCACTCAGGTGCAGGCCATCGAAACGATAGTGGCTTGGTTCGGGAGTTCCGTCAGGGCCGAGGAGGGAAGGCCCGGTCTCGATATAGTGCAGGCCCGGTTGGGTGTCGTTCCACTCCTCGATGAGACGGTTGGTCTTTTGGGCGAGGGGCCAGATCTCCCAACGCAAGGGAGACGGTGTAATGCCGATGAAGTAGATGGGGACGTCGGGCTGCCGGGTGCGTACGCGCTCGACAAACCGCTGCCAGGTGGCGAGTAGAACCTCGGGGGACTTCGCCCGATCTGGATGAAGATCGTTGGTCCCGGCGAAGACGACTACGGCGCGGGGCTCGAACTCGGTCACGAGATCGTGGGCGAAGTAGGCGACGTCCCCGAGTTTCGAGCCACCGAAACCGTGCTGCACGACATCCAGCGGCTGCAGATCCTCGTGGAGAGTCGACCAAAACCGGATTGATGAACTGCCGACGAAAAGAACCGCGCCCTCGGCATGGGGGCCGGCGCGCGTCTGTTCGACGAGTGCCGCGACATCCGAGGTGTAGACGCGTGGATCCTCGCTGGCCGCCTTCCTCAACTCGTCCCAAACCCTCCAGGCCGGGAACGCCGCCGCCAGGAGCAAGGCCCCCAGGACGTAGCCGAGCACTTTCTTCCATCGCTTCATCGCAGAGAGAGAATCAAAAGACTTTTTCTGCACGCCCGGCAAGAGGCCCGGCAGTCTGGGATTCGACTTTCGTCTCTTTCCCGTTCTTGCCTCGCGATGGCGTGGGTGTGGGTCTCGGGGTAGAACAGGCGTGAGTGCAAACTCGGAATCGCAAAGCTCCTGCGTCGTGGCTGCTCGGCGGTCGTCGCTGGGTCTCCCGGCCTTCAACCGGGGCGCCGGAGCGATGCCGAACCGGTTCGAGCGAAAGGGTGCGCTAGATTTCTTCCCCGTCGACCTCCCCGGGCCGAAAGGTCTTGCTCGCTGCCGTTGGGGCGTTGCTGGCCCTGCTTCTCGCCGAGGGCGCCGCCCGCGTCCTTTACGAGCCGGTGCTCGACCTGGCGGAGCTCGAGAGGAGAGAGCGAATCCCTTTCTCGCCCCGACGTAACGCCGACGGCTTTCGGGAGCAGCCTCTTGGGCGTCGAGCCCGGTCGGACGGAACGACACGCATCCTGATGCTGGGTGACTCCTTCACCTTTGGCCAGGGAGTGCCGGACGGAAGGCAGCGTTTCACGGAGTTGGTCGAGAAGCATCTCAACCAGGTGTCGGGCCGGCCCGTCCACGTCTACAACGCCGGGGTGCCCGGTACCGTACCGACGCAGTGGGTCGGCTACGCCCGTGGCCTGATCCCGACGTACCGTCCCAATCTCGTCGTTGCCGTCTTTTTCCTTCGGGATGGGACCGATCTCGCGACGTCATTCTCGCACTACGAGAGGGAAATCGGTGAACTCCGTCAACGCTACGGCGACAATGTGTTCTACCGCGGATCCTATCTCGTCCGCACCTTTCTCGATACCCTGATGGCCCGCGAGTTTACCGAATGGTACCTTGGCCAGTTCGAAGAGGCGTACCTCGGAGACGCGGATCAGACCCAAGCCTGGAGGACGGCGCAAGCCAAGCTCCTGGAGATTGCCGAAGAGAGCCGGCAGGCAGGCGCCCGCTTCGCGCTGGTGATCTTCCCGATCCTCCACGATCTCGATGACTATCGCTTCGGCGCCGTCGAGAAAAAGATCGAGGAGTTCGCGGCGGCGCATGCCCTCACCTTCTTCACGTTGACGCCCGCTTTCCTGGGACGCGATGCTCGCGATCTCTGGGTCTCTCCGATGGACCAGCATCCGAACGCCGAGGGGCACGCTATCGCGGCGCATCGGCTCGGCCCGTTCCTCGCCACCATACTCGACCCATCCTGAGCGAAGGCCGCGAGAGCGCACGGTGCGCCGTTGTCCCCGAGGCGCCGGATCCTCGCGCCGCGCCTCGATTCCTTGTGCTCGCGACAGGTCGTGACGACGAGGCGAGAAGGAAGAGGGTGCGAGGGGAGGGGCCGGAGTTCCTGGCCGTAGCGCTCGTCGGCTCGACGATGGTGTGGCTTTTCACGGAAGGGCCACAGGCGCAGAAGAGCGATGCAGAGGGGAGTGGCCACGAGCGCCGACGCGGGCGTGTCCTGGCGCTCGCAGAGTGTCGAGGCCAGGATTGTGGTCACGGTCGGGCTTCGCGATTTCTGCCGAGCACTTCCGCGGCTACACCAAATGCGATACGAGGAGGTGGCGATGGTGAAGCGAGAGGGCCGCGCAACGCCCCTGATGCTGCGAGTCGTTCTCGCGGCGCTGGTCTTCTTGCTGTCTGGACAGTTGCCGACGAGGACTGGCCTGACGCCCGACAGTATGGAGTTCATCTCCATTGCGAACTCCTTCGTCCACGGCGGTGGGTTCAAGAATCCCGTCATGTGGCATTTCCAGGTGCCTGGTCCGCCACCGGCGGCGGGACACGCGCAGCGGGCACCCGTGCAGCCTCTCCTCCTCGCGGCAACGTTTGCCGTAGGCGGCGACGTTCGAGCCGCGTACTTCGTTCAGTCCATGCTCTCGTCTGCGGTCATGGCGGGATTCTTTCTTCTTGCCTGTCGGTGGATGCATCCGCTCTTCGCCTTCGCGGCGACCTTCGCGATCAGTGCTTCCCTCTGGTGGCGGGTCGTCACCGGGTATCTGCTCTCTGAAGTGCCAGCCCTGGCCGCGTATCTCCTCGTGCTTCGAACCGCTGAAGGTGTGCTGCGCTCGCATGCCGGCGGTCTGGTCTGTGGATTTGCGACGATCCTCGCCTGGCTGGCGCGGCCGAATCTCGCGCCTCTGGCCTTGGCGGTCGCGGTCGCCGGCGCTTGGGAACTCGGCGGGCTTCGACGGGTCCTGCGCTCCTCGTTGACCACCTACGTCGCCTCGGTTGCCCTGGGCATGTTTGCGATCTCGAACGTTCTGCTCTGGACGACCGGGAGCGCGCTGTACGAAGCCTACGGCAACGCTTTCGAGAACTTTCCGGTTCAGCGGGCGTATCGCTACGGCACGACGTACACCGGCACGTATGCATTCGTCCAGGAGCATTGGCCCGCGGTGCATGCGGCGATCGTGGGCCATGCGGAGGGACTCGCCGCCGCGCTGTTCGGAAAGGAGTACTCCTACGTTGGTTGGCTCGCCGTGCCCGGCATCCTCGTTGCGATCTTTGCAGGGCGGGGCCGGGAGACTGCGGTGGCAGAGCGGGCGAACGCACTGGCGGCTCTTGGCTTCAGTCTCGTGATCATCCTGGTCTATAGCGCCGGAGAGACCGGGCGCTACGCGCTCTTCCCGGCAACGGCCTGCTCTCTTGCCGGCTTCTCCTTCGTGGATCGAGGGTGGGCGTACGCGCGCACCCAAGAGAGAGGTGCATGGACGGCCGGTGCCGTGCTCGCCATTTGCGGAATCCTGGTCGTCGTCCTGCTTCTTCCCGCCCGCCGTCTTGTCCTCGGGGGTGAGGAGAGAGCATCCGACGCCGTCGTACGGGCGCAAGGAGACGGCTCGGGCGCCGATGGACGGGCGATCAGGGAAGTCTGTGGGTCGATTGCCCGCGGGGGGATCGTCGCGACATTCAAGCCACACCGCTTTCATTGGATTTGTGGAAACCCGACCATCCTATTGCCGCACGACTTTGCGCGAGACGGGATCCTTCCGCGCTTCATCGAGGACCGCCAGCCCGCGTATCTTTTCGTTCGCAAGCGCTCGCAGTTGTGGCTGTCTGTGCGCGGCGACCTCGACCTGGTCTGGTCGGGCCGGAGGCATGCACTTTTCGCGGTTCTCGACGCACAACAGGATCCGGCCGACGTCTGGGCGGCCCCGCGTGCCCCGCGCTGTCTTTCCTCCCCGAGCGAACCCGGCTGTGAGGACCATTCGGGGCATCGCCTCTGAAGGGGGAGTCGTCTTCGGTGGGGAGCGCTCGGGCCTCTCGTCGCAGCGGGTCTTCCGCGCCGGGCGCTCCTCTTTGCCCGGAGGAGGCGAATTCTCCCTCCGTGGCGATGGTCTCTCGGACCGCGCGTCGCAAAAGGGCATGGCACATCTCCCAAAAATGAGGCACACCAGAAAGAGATGCTTGCGCGCAAGCCATCCTCCAGCGTGTGGCCCCATCTCGTGATGGCGCTCGCCGTCCTCGTCCTCCCCCTCCCGGCTGTCGCGGATGGGGAGAAATGTCGTGCAGCAATCCTCACTGCGTCCGCGCGCTACTCCGAGGCGCGCATGAAGACCCTGGCCCGGTGTGAGGACCGGGTTCTCACCGGCCGACTCGCCGCCGACACGGTCTGTGTGGACGAGCCTGCAACCAGCCTGCGCATCGAGAAGGCGGCTGCGAAATTGCGCCAGGAGATCGATCGTGCGTGCGGGGGCGCCGACCGCGCGTGCGGGGTGGGTGGCGACGACGTCGATCTCGTGGCTGCTGGGTGGGGCATCGGAAGTTGTCGAGATCTCGCCCAAAATGGATGCGCGATGCCGGTCGTCGACTGTGCGGATGTGGCCTCGTGTGTCACGTGCGTCGGGAATGCGGCGACCACGGAGCCCCTGAACCTTCTCACTGCCGAAATGGATCCGAACGCGCCCAAAAGCCGCGAAGTTTTGGGTTGCCAACGGGCGGCCGTAAAGCAGTTCGCAAAACTCCTTGGCTCGCGCATCAAACTCGGAAGCCGGTGTTGGGGAAAAGTTCTCAAGGGAAAGGCCGTCGCGCCCTGTCCCGTTCCCGGGGACGGCCGCACCGCGGTATCTCTCGACGCGGCGACGAGCAAATTCGTCACGTCCGTATGTCGCGCGTGTGGGGGCGCGGATCGGGAATGCGACGCGGACGTCGGCGCCGCGCCTGGCAGTGGTGGCGGGGATGACCTGGCCCCCGCTGCCCTTGGGGCCGCGTCGGTGTGTCCGGCCAGGATGGAGCCCGTTTCGGGCGATTCCTGCGGTGGCGTCATCGCGAGCGTGAGCGATTACGCAAACTGCGCGATCTGCGCGGCATCGTTCAGCACGAGTTGTGCCGCGCTCGCGACGGTTCCTGCCGACGGCGACTACCCGGCCGCCTGCAATGACGCGATCCCGACGCCGACGCCAAGCCCGACCCCGGCGCCCACCCCGGTGGCGACAGCGACACCGCCTGCGACCGGTCTGGACTATTTCGTCGACGGCCTGAGCGGAGATGACGGGAATATTGGGACGAACGTCGCGGCCCCCTGGCGCACACTCGAAAAAGTGTCGGGGTCGAGTTTTCAACCCGGCGATCGGATCCTCTTCAAGCGTGGCAGTCAGTTTACGGGCTGTGTGACGATCTACGGGGACGGAACGGAAGGTGCGCCGATCACCATTTCGGCGTACGGAGCCGGCGAGGCGCCCGCGTTCTCCAATCCCGACCACAGCACGTGCAACGGGAACGCCATGCGGATCCGGGGTGACTACCAGGTCGTGGAAGATCTCTACTTCCATCACACGGCGCCGGCCCCGGATGACTCCGGTTTTGTGGAGGTCTGGGCCGTCGGGGCCCTGCACGTCAGCCTCGGCAACGATCACGTCGTCATCCGGAACAACGAGTTCGCGAACATCCCCAAGGCCATCCAGTCCTATAGCCAGCACAGCCTGATTACGGAGAATTACATCCACGATACGAACCTGGGGCAATCCAATGGAATGCTCTCCGATCCGTGGTGGGGGCCCGTGGGAATTCAACTGGGGATCGGTAACCAGGAGGTTTCGTACAACGTCATCGAGAACATGTACGCCATCGGCGGGGAATTCGGAGCCGACGGCGGCGCCATCGAGGTCGATGACGGTCGAAACCACAAGGACAACATCCACATCCACCACAACCGCACGTCCCGGAATATGGGCTTTACGGAGATCAGCTGGTGGGACGACATCCAGAAGATGGCTTCGACCAATGTCTCGATTCATCACAATACGAGTCGGGACTTTCAGTCCTTCGTACTTTGGTGGGCCCCGACCTCGGCGAGCATGATCGAAAACAATACAATCATCCGGACCGATAACGAGTACACCGGTCCGTTCGACGGCGTATTCTTCATGGACGCGCGCCCGGCGGACATTCGTCTGACGAAAAACATCGTCGTCACGGACGGTGACCTCACCGAGTCGATCTTCATCGAGGGGTTTGACGGAGGCGTCGAGGATGTGGACCATTTCGACAATCTCTACTGGCACGCCGACGGGGGAGTGATCGAGCTTGGTCTGCCCCTTGGCCCTGGAGAGGTGCTGGACGATCCCTTGTTCGTGGACTGGATCGCGGGGGACTATCGGTTGCACCCCAGCAGTCCGGCGACGGGCTGGGGGGCCTGGGACGGAGATTGACGTGTATTCCACGGGTTCCGAGACCGCGTGCTTCGAGTGGGCGGCGGGCCGGCTGATTCCGATGCGTCCCGGCCTCCGATCATGCGTCGCCTTCTGATCGGGCTCGGCGCCCTCCTCGCGGTTCTGATCCTCGTGGCGGGGATCTTTCCGGGCACGATCGGGCCGGCCGTGTTCGATGCCCTGGGACCGTTGGTGTGGCCGTACGCGGAGCCCTATCTCAAGACCTTCGCGCCCT
>JAPOLW010000151.1 GCA_029976905.1 bacterium
CTCGCCGACGAACGGAACCTTCATTTTGCGGTACGTGCCGCCGACGACGCGTGGGTCTTCGGTGCCATCGCGGGACGGGATCTTGAAGCGGGTGGTTCCGAGGGCGCGGGACCGGAAGGTGGCGAGGCCGGCCCGGCCGGTTCGCGCGTCGATGCGGGCAGAGCCGGACTGGGCGGGAATCGGAATGTCCAGAGCTCCCGCGCTGGTTCCGTTGGTACTTGCGCCGATCAGCGCAAAAGCGAAGGCCGCAAGGCGAAAACGAAGGGACATGAGTCGTCTCCTCGACAATGGAGGGGTGGGAGGTTTTCGACCACCGGACTCGGCGGACTCCCCACGGATATCCCTCATGCCCACGCGGCGTCAAGATTGAAATGCGCCGTGCACTCTTTGCGTCGGCATTCGCCATGGCGCTCTCTCGGTCGCGGAGGGACTCGTCCTCATGGCTCTGGCGACGGAGGGCCGTTTTCCTCGAGGTGCAGCAGGAGAATGCGACGTACTTCCTCGACCGTTCTGGAGTTGGATTGGACCGAGTGAGGGGAGCGCACCACGATCTCCGATTCCACGTCTTCGATATGGGCGCTCTCGTAGGCGACGACACCGTCGTTTCCCCTCTCGACGGGCCCATTGGTCTGCACGGCAATGATGGAATGGCGCGGCGTCTCGGGAGACATGGGAATGTCGCCGAGAATGGCATTGAAGCGACTATTCGGGGCCATATTGTCGACGGCAGTGGGCATGGCCTCCATTCCCTCGTCGGGTGTGATCCGGCCCGTCGTCGCGAGTTGCACGGGCAACCGGATCGCCTGAAAGGGAATTTCGAGCGCGGTCTTCGAGATCGTAATCAGGGCCGAGCCGATCTGGCCGAGGAAACCCCCTGCCACGTAGCTTCCCCGGTGCGGCGTCGCGATGAAGACCGCGCGGCCGACCTCGGGAAGCGGTTTGAAGCGCAGGAGTTGCAGGACCAATTCGTGGGTCTCTTCGTCGAATTCGGCCTCCTCGGGTTCCTGGAATCCGTATTTGGCGTAGTCGAGTTCCGTCGAGTCGGAGATCGCCAGACGGACGAGCAGCCCACCTTGGCTGTGGCCGATCAGCACCATTTCCCGAAGGGTCTTGTCGTCTCCTTGCGGATCGAGTTCCTGCACGGTCGCCGCGATCGCACGCCTCAGCAGCAAGGCGGAGTAGGCGATGGGGTTGCCGCTATTGTAGGCGAAGAACCAGAACTGGAATTTGTCACGAAGAGCCGGATCGTTGTTGAGGTCGTTGAAGAGCCCTGCCCAGCGCCCCGGGCTCGAAGCGGTTCCGTGTACGAGAATCACCGGGATGGCATCCGGGCGATAGGGCTCGAGGAGAGAAATCCCACGGCGGATGGTTGCGTCCGAACCCGAGAGGAAGCCGGCGAATTCGAATTCCCAGAGCGGAGACTCGCCCAGGGCGTAGGCGTAGGCGGTCGTCGTCTGGGATTCGAGGGGAACTTCGTGTTCGCCAACCTCGATGGCAGGGGTCTTTCGCGGGTCATAGAGCTCGAGGGTGCCGCGCAGCGTTCCCGCGCGTAGATCTTCACGGTCACCCTCGACGCGCAAAAAGGCGGTGGCCGGGATGTCGAGATCGTCGGGAAAGAGATCCTTGCCATCGGAATAGGGTGTCCGATGCGCGATCAGGGGCGCGCCGAGTCCCGGCCTTCGATATCGGGCCGCGAGTCCAGTGATCTCGTAGATGTCGGCTGGAAGGAATTCGTCGAAGCGTACGCCCTGCTCCCACTCGATGGACGTCTCCGGGACGGCAACGAAAAGATGGCCGACAGGGAGCCGTCGGGAGCCCCCTTCGAACTCGAAGCGGTCGCCGTCGCGTGTGGAGAAGGCGCGCGCGAGAGCGCGGTTGTAGATGTCGGCGGCGATACGCGTGCGCGGGTCCCAGGGGTTTGCGCTGTTCCGGGTCTGCTCGCCGAAGAGGTAGAGATACGCGTACACCGCAGCGCCCAGGAAATCGCTCCGCTGGTGGGTCTTCTCCCCCTCGAGAAACGCGAGTTCGGCGAGCGGAAGGAGAAATTCCGGGCGACCCTCGGCAACGGCCTTGCGGTGCATCTCGTTGAGCTTTTCGCGATTGGAGGCGGTCCCCGTCAGCGCCGCGAGATGGACCTCCGTGGTGGCGAAGCGGGTGGGCTCCCCGGAGTCGAGAACGCTGGCCGAATCGCGGCTGTAGACGTCCTGCGCCCGGACGCGACGCACGGTGACGGGAGGGCCGCAGGCGATCGCCAGAAGAGGGAGGACGAGGGCGAGGGCGCGCAGTCTCATCCCCTGAGGATCGCGGTTGCCGGGCTCGTGTACAAGCCAGGGGCTTCGAGTCGCCCCGGGAACCTGATAGAGGGCTGTATCGAGATGCGCATCCGGAGAGGAATTCCGGTGCGTCGGTCCGGCGTTCCGAGCGGCCCCACCGACCAGAGCGCGTTGGTGATCGACGACGAAGATCGAGGAGGAAGAGAACATGGGCGAGCATCGGATGCTCATCAATGGAGGATTGGTCGAGGCCGAAGGCGGCAGGACCTTCGAGAATGTAAACCCGGCGACCGAGGAGGTGCTCGGTCGATGTGCGAGTGGTTCGGCTGGTGACATGGCGCGCGCGGTGGCGGCGGCTCGGCGAGCCTTCGACGAGAGCGATTGGGCCAGGGATCGCGCGCTGCGCAAGGCGTCCCTGCTTCAGCTACAGGAAGCCCTGGAGGGCGAGCGCGAGGAGTTGCGCGCCGAGCTCGTCGCCGAGGTCGGTTGCCCGCTGCTGTCGACCTTTGGCCCCCAACTTGATGCGCCGCTGCGCGAAGCGCTGACCTGGCCAGCCGGGCAGATTGAGAGCTTTGCCTGGGAGCGTTCCATCGGCCTCGGCAACCCCTTCGGGATCGGCGAGAGCGAACGCGAAGTATGGAAGGAGCCGATCGGGGTCGTCGGCGTGATCGTGCCCTGGAACTTTCCCGTCGAGATCATTCTGAACAAGCTCGGGCCGGCTCTGGCGATGGGGAATGCGGTCGTCTTGAAGCCGGCGCCGGACACACCGTGGAACGCCACGCGTATCGGCCGCCTGATCGCCGAAAAGACAGACATTCCGCCTGGGATCGTGAACATCGTGCCCTCGGTGGACCATGCCGTGGGCGAGGTGATCAGCACCTCCCCGGATGTCGATCTGGTGGCGTTCACCGGTTCGACCGCGACCGGGCGGCGCATCATGGCCGCTGCGGCCAGTACGCTGAAGCCCGTCTTTCTCGAACTGGGTGGCAAATCGGTGAACCTGGTGCTCGAGGATGCCGATCTCGCGGCAACCGTGCCAGCCTCGGCTGCGATGTGTCTCCACGCCGGGCAAGGGTGCGCCATGGCGACCCGCCTGCTCGTGCCCCGGGCGCGTCATGACGAATGCGTCGAGATGGCGCGGGCGGCGTTCGAGGCCGTGTCCTATGGCGACCCGACCGATGCCGCCAACCTACAGGGACCGCAGGTCTCGCGGCGGCAGCAGGAGAGGGTTCTCGGTTACATCGAGAAGGGACGTGCGGAGGGGGCTCGGCTCGTCACAGGTGGCGGGATCCCCAAGCACCTCCCGCGGGGGTATTTCGTCGAGCCGACGCTCTTCGCCGACGTCGACAATTCGATGACGATCGCGCAGGAAGAGATCTTCGGCCCGGTGCTCTGCGTCATCGGTTACGAGGACGAAGACGATGCCGTCCGGATCGCCAACGACTCGCCCTACGGCCTCTCGGGTCTGATCACGGCGGGAAGCCTCGAGCGCGCCAAGCGCGTCGCACGCCGGATCCGGACCGGAACTCTCGGGCTCAACGGTGGAATCTGGTACGGGCCCGACGCCCCGTTTGGCGGATACAAGGCCTCGGGTATCGGCCGACAGTGCGGCATCGAAGGTCTCGAAATGTTCACCGAAACCAAGACCGTCGGCTGGCCGGCGGGACAGTCCTGAGGCGCGTGGGATGTCTGATCTGCTGACCGAACTCGAGGGGCACGTCTTGACGATTACGCTCAATCGTCCAGAGCGCCGCAATGCCATCTCGGGCGAAATGCTGACGGGCCTGTCCGAAGCCCTGCTGCGCGCGGACCGCGATGCAGCGGTTCGTTGCATCGTCTTGACGGGCGCCGGAGACGGGTTTTGCGCGGGGCTCGACCTGCAGCAGGTCGCGGGCATGGGGGGCGGTTCCGGGTTGGCCGATTCGGGGGGTGGACAGGGGCAGAGCGCCTTCAAGATCGGTGAGCTTCCGCCCATGGTGCTGCGGCGCATCGACACCCCCGTCCTTTGTGCCCTGAACGGCGCGGCCGCGGGCTACGGCATGGATCTCGCTCTCGGTTGCGACATGATCCTCGCCTCGGATCGGGCGCGGATGATCTGTCCGGTTCGGCGTGGCGTCGTGCCGGAAAGTGGCGGGACGTGGTTGTTGCCGCGTCTGGTCGGTTGGCACAAGGCGACCGAGATCCTTTTGCTCGGCCGTCCTCTCGACGCGAGCCGTCTTTTCGAACTCGGGCTCGTGAATCGGGTGATCGCGCATGAGGACCTGGCAGGCGAATGTGAAGCGTGGGCCGCAGAGCTGGCCGCCAATGCGCCGCTTGCGGTCGCGGCGACCAAGCGGTCGATGCGCCTGGGTCTCGAGTCGAGCTTCGATGCCAACGCCCACCACGTCATGGCAGAACTCCTGGCGCTCTTCCGGACAAAGGACTTTGCCGAGGCGATCGCTGCGTTCGTCGAAAAGCGAGACGCTCGTTTCGTGGGGCGCTGAGCGCTCACACCCAGTTGGTCTCGATCCCCGGCACGGTGGGCGAGACCAACGCATGCGCAGCCCCGTGATCAAGCCTCCCGGTTCGAGCTCATGGTGGGAAGCCGGGCGCCTTGTTGGTTGCCCAGACGCAAAAACGGCGGAAGGGCTTTCGCCATTCCGCCGTTTTTGGAGGCGCTCTAAGTTCGAGCGTGAGTCGTTGCGTGCCCTAGAACGAGGCCAGGTCGAGGAAGGCGCCGCTCGGCGACTGGCAGTACACGACTCCGTTGAAGCTCGACACGAGTACGGTCAGCAGATTCGCAGCGGTCGTACCACCGATGCCACAAGGGGGCAGCGGAGACTTCGACGCAATCTTGGCCTGCTTGGCGAGGTACTTCGTGACGACGCCCTTCTTGGAGTTGCTGATGCACTCGTTGACGCCCGAAGGGAGGCCCTTGGAGACGTTCTTGGCGCCCTTGCTGTAGCACTTGGACAGGCCACCGGCGAGCTTGGATCCTTCGGTCGATGACTTGGCGATGGCCTTGTAGGCGTTGGGATCCGGCGGAAGGTAGCCGCCTGTGAACTCCGAGGGGAGCGGCCCCGAGACGTAGGTGCCCGCCAACGCGACGGAGGCCGAAAGGGCGACCACGAGGGCGGTCATGGTTCCGATGAGTTTCTTCATGTGTCCTCCCAGGACGGGTTGGTGGCTCGGGGCGTCGCCCGGAGCGAATCTCTGCCACATCCTGTATTAGGTCGAGTCGGCTTCCGTATTCAAGCCCCTGTTGCGCTCTCCGGGACGAAATCGACAAAAACCGAGTTTTTCTTCTATGTTGGCCGCCCGGTCCCCTGCTCTGGGCAGGCCCACCGCGGCCTCTCGATTCCAGAGCAGGATGGCCTGGCGTTCCCGTGCCGTCCCAGAGCGGAGAGGGAGCCGACGAGCCCCTCGGGGCCTCGTGCGGCCTGCTGATCCGGGGCGCACGGGGGCTGCTCCCGGGACTCGTGGCCTGCTGATCCGGCGCACGGGGGCTGCTCCCGGGACTCCTGGCCTGCTGGTCCGGGGCGCACGGGGGCTGCTCCCGGGACTCCTGGCCTACTGATCCGGCCCACGGGGCTGCTCCCGGGACTCGTGGCCTGCTGAGCCGGCGCACGGGGGCACGCTGGGAAGAGGACGGCCCTTGTGGTCCCCGACGAGGCAATCGCCTCGTCGGGGACCACCGCGACTGCGAGAACCGCGGGAACGGCGTATCGCACCGTCGGGGGCCGAACGAGATCCCGTTGCGGGAGGTTCCATGGCGCTCGAGAGCGCGCAGCACCCGCGCTGGCTCTAGAAGCGGATCGGCACCCGGCAGGGGCCGCGCACGGTATTGGTCTGGACCAACTCGACCTCTTCGCGCACCACGTCCCACTGTGGAAAGCGTATCAGGGTCTCCTCGAGCGCGATGCGGCCTTCGAGGCGTGCCAGCGCCGCGCCCAGGCAGTAGTGGGCGCCATAGCCGAGGGTCACGTGGCGATCGAGATCCCGGTCGACGTCGAAGCGGTCCGGCGCCGGGTAGTGTCGCTCGTCGCGACCTGCCGACCCCGTGAGGAGTGCCATCTTGGCGCCCTTGGGAATCAGGACCCCGTGCATCTCGACATCGTGCAGGACGTAACGACCCTGGGTGGGGGAGGGTGCTTCGAAGCGCAGAAGTTCTTCGACGGCTGCCGCCGACTTCGATGGGTCACGCACGACCTTCTGCCGCTGATCGGGATGATCCGCGTAGACGACCGCGAGCCAGCCAAGGTGTCGGGCCACGGTTTCGTTGCCGGCCGCACTGATCAGGCCGACCATGGCCATGGTTTCCATGTCGTCGAGTCGCCGACGTTTTCCGTCTTGGACCTCGCATTCCGTGGAGAGGATCCGGCTGATCATGTCCTCGCGGGGGTGTTCGCGTCTCTCTCGAATGGTTTCGAAGTAGTAGCGGTGCGACGCATCCCAGGCCGCAGTGCCTTCCGGGGTGAAGCCCTCGAAGCCCTCCTCCCGATGCAGGATTGCATCACTCCACTCCCGTAGTTGGTCATGGTCTTCTTCGGGAAAACCGAGCAGAGACGAGATGACGAAGACCGGCAATCGCATTCCGAAGTCGCGCACGTAGTCGAAGCCGCCCGAGCCCACGAACGGGTCGAGAAATCGGCGGCAAAGTCCGCGGATCGTATCTTCCAGTTTGCGGATTGCGCGCGGTGTGAATAGCGGGCTCACGACGTTCCGCAAGGCATCGTGCAAGGGGGGATCACTCATGATCATCGACTGGACGTCGGGTTTCCGCCCGATCGCGTCCAGTGTGATTCCGTAGGCCGAGCTGAAGGTGCCGGTGTCGATCGAGGCCGCCAGCACGTCGTCGAAACGAGAGAGGGCGTAGAAGTCGTAGCGTTCGTTGTAATAGACCGGTTCTTCGTCGCGCAGTCGGCGCCAGGCTTCGTAGGGATCGAGACGAATCGAATGATCGTAGGGATCCCAATAGGGCGGCGAAGACGGGTCGGCGGTCGTCGTCACGTGCTCAATCCGTAGAAACGCTGGGCATTCTCGCCAAGAACCTTCCGCTGCGATGCCGCGGGGAGTCCCGCGATGCGTTCGCGCAGTTCGCCGACGACGTTGAAGGAAGCGTCCAGATGAGGGTAATCGGAGGCCCAGATCACATAGTCGTCGCCGAGGTGCTCGACGACCTGGGCTGTGATCGACTCGTCCGGTTCTGCCGAAATGAGGCACTGCCGCTTGAAGTATTCCGATGGCAGAAGGCGGAGTGAAGAGAAGTCTCGCATGACTTCGAATTTGTGATCGAGGCGGTCGAGCCACGCAGTGATCCAATTCGACCCGGCCTCGAGGACGGCACATTTCAGGCGCGGATACTTTTCGAACATGCCGCGCGTCATGAACGAGGTGAAGGCGGCCATGACGTCGAGGGCGAGAAAGGCGAACTGGAAGACGACGTTGCCAATGCGGTCGGCGCCGGTCCCCACCGTCCAATCGTCGAGGTGGCTCGACTCGCGTGCGACCACGTGGAAAGCGATCGGCATGTCGAGGTCCTGGACCGTCTCCCAGAAGCGCACGAAGGAAGGGTCGTCGAATTGCTTGCCGTCGCGGGAAGGGGGGTCGGGGGAGAGATAGACGCCCGCGCAGCCCTCTTTGCGGGCCCGGACGACTTCCTCGACGGCGCCCTCGGGGTCCTTGAGGCAAATATGGGCGATGGGCACGAGCCGACGACGGTCGGGGCTGCAGAAATCCACCAGCCATCGGTTGTAGGCGCGGGTATAGGCGGTGGCGAGGATTGGATCTGCGAGATGGGCCTCCCAGGCAATCCCGAGAGTGGGGTAGAAGAGGGCGACGTCGATCTGCTCGTC
>JAPOLW010000152.1 GCA_029976905.1 bacterium
GCGGCAGCACGATGTCCGGCTCGCAGCCAATACCGTGGTTCCCCCAGCGAATGCCCGACGGCCAGGACGCGGCTTGCATCGATTCTTCCGTAGAGCGGGTCCGCCGGGTCGCGATGGGCGGCGAAGAGGGCGTCGATCACGAAGGACAAATCCCGCGGCTGCTCGACCGTGTCGCCGATGCCCGTACCATGGCCGCCGGGCGCGTCCTGGTTGGTGAGGGGAAAGGTGACCGCGGCCACCACGTAGCCCGCCGCCGCGAGACGCTTGCCGACCTCGTCGAATCGCTCGGTGCGGCCGCCGAAGCCGTGCGCCAGCAGGATCAGAGCACAGCGGGAACCGCGACACGCGGGACGGCGCGGCGGCGTCTCGGCAAACCAGATCCGCGTCGCGAGCCGGCGCTCGGGGCGTCCGGCGAAATCGGCGTTGGGCGGCGTCACGCGCGCCGGGTCGACGAAGGTGCGCTCCTGTTCGCGGACGTCCTCGAGAGCGACCGCGCTCGACGCATCACCAAGATCGACGTCCCCACACGACGCCAGCGCGACCGTCGCTCCGAGGACCGCACATCCAACGAGAGCTCGTCGCCCCATGCTACTGCTCCTCATTGTTCTCTCCACGATACGCGGCCCGGGAGCACGGGCGCCTTCACTTCGCGAGCGTAAGCTCGGTTTGCGCGGGAAGGAGTTTCAGCGAGGTCACCAGCAGCGGAACCGGCCCCGCCCAGCGCGACTCGAACGTAAAGGCGACCTTCGACCCGGGCCCGGCGCCGGCCAGGGAAACACCTTCGGCGATCGTGAACGGCATGGTCATCGACCCCATGCCCGTCACCGCACCGTCGACGCCGACGAACTCGGGAATCGCCTCGTGGAGGATCCGGACGTGATCGTCGGTGCGATCCTGGAGTCGCTCGATCCGACCCCGGGTCGTGTAGACGTGATCGGGCGCCGGCAGCGGCGGCGCCGGAGGGGTGCACCCAAGGGCGGCCATTGTGAGAAGGAAGACGACCCAATTGCGCATACCCCGGGGGTACCAGATGCGGTCCCGTCGTCCCAGGCATTGCGGAGCGGCGGTGGAGGCGGGTGCCCCCCGGCCGGGGGAAGGCCGCCGACCGCGCTCCGATCTCCCGGGCGGACGGGCCATTGAAGGAGAAGGCCCCGTGGCCTAGCGTTCAGTCGTGCCTACGCCCTACGTTTTCGCTGGAAACCCCCTGGACCGCCTCGACGCCCGACGGCGCGACTCCGACTGGATCTCGTCGCGTCTCCGGGATCGATCGAGCCGTTTTCTCGCCGTCGCGGGGCTGGCTCCCGCCGTCCGCGAGCATACCCTGATCTGGTGCGGCAGCGAGGCGCTCGACGCGCGCGCCCCGGGGAGCGAACCCGTCTTCCTCGGCGTCCGCGGCGACCAGGCCCACTTCGCGGTCGACGTCACCGGCACCGAGGACCCGGCGGCCCGGCTCGGCCTGGCAGACGCCGAATTCCCCGACCTGCGCGCCATCGCCGGCGCACTGCCCGCCGAGGATGCCTCGATCGCGGCGCAGGCCCGCCACCTGGTCGACTGGCACGGGCGGCATCGTTTCTGCCCGGGTTGCGGCGAGCCCACGCAGTCCAAGGATGCGGGTTGGGCGCGATTCTGCACGGCGTGCTCGACCGACCACTTCCCGCGCACCGACCCCGTCGCGATCATGCTGGTGCACCGCGGCGACCGCTGCCTGCTCGGACGCCAGCCCTCGTGGCCCAAGCCCTTCTTCTCCGCCCTGGCCGGCTTCGTCGAGCCCGGAGAAACGCTGGAGGAAACCGTCCGCCGGGAGGTGAAGGAAGAGGCGGGCGTCGACGTCGGAGCGGTCGCCTACCACTCGTCGCAGCCGTGGCCCTTCCCCGCTTCGCTGATGCTCGGCTGCATGGCCGAAGCGATCAGCGAGGAGATCGTCGTCGACGGCTCCGAACTCGAGGAGGCCGCCTGGTTCTCGCGCGAGGACGTGGTGCGCTCGCTTCGCCGTCCCAGCGACGTCCTCGCCGTCCCGCCGCGCATGGCAATCGCCCACCAACTGCTGCGGGCCTGGGTCGAGGCGGACTGAGACAGCGGCTACGGGCCCCGAACGAACCGACGACGGGATGCGTCCGCGCTCTCGCGGGCGCGCCTACGCCCCCGTCGCGCTCAGATCTGGATCTGGAAGCGCGTCTGGAAGATGTGCAGGGTACCGTCCTGCGGACCACCCTGGACGTCCGAGACGCCGTACTCGAAGAGGAAGCGGCTGTACCGATTGAGGTACCAGTTGACGCCGGTCATGAAGGTCGTCACACGCCCGCCGTCGACCCGCCCCTCGCTCAGGTCGGTATAGGAGACGCGCCCGGCCACCTCCCACGCACCGGTCTGCCAATCGCCCCAGTACAACGGCCGCCGCGGCAGGACGCGCCCGAAGATCGCCGACGCCCGGTTGAAGGGGCGCGACTCTCCGGTCAAGAACCAGCTCGCCTCGCCATAGACCCCCCAGAAAAGAGGGTCCCCCTCCTCCGCCGAACGAACCGACGATCCCATCAACTCGCTCTGCAGCGACAACGGGCCGTCCACCCAGGCCGCCTCCAGCCCGAAGAGAACGGCGCTGTCGGCCGAGACGTCGCCGGTGTCGATGATCCGGGGCGCCAGGAAGCTCTCGGGGCGCGACTGGTAGCGCACCCGCTCCTGGCCCGCGAAGACGACGCTCGAACTCACGCCGAGGTGAAGAAGGTTCTGTCGCGCATACCAGCGGTCGAAAATCGGAAGCCCGGTCAGACGCGCGACGATTCGGTTGACGCTCCGCGAAGCGTCCCCCACGGGCACGCTTTGCGTATCGGCGAACCATCCCAACTGCCAGGTGAGACGACGGTCGAAAGCATCGTTGGCGATCTGCACACCGCCTTTGCTGCCGGGCGCAAAGGACTCCGAGGGGGTCGCGGTCTCCATGAATGGACGGTTGCCGCTGCCCGTGAGCTGGGCGAGTCCCATGGGCGCCGTGAATTGGCCGAGCTTGAGGGTGCCGACCCACGGCAGGTCGGTGAGCCAGAGGTAGGCGTCGTCGACGAAGAAGCGCCCCCGTTCGATTCCGAGATCGATCGCGAAAAGGATCGGATACGCGAGATCCAGCTCCCCGGTCGTGTAGAAGAAGAGACGCCGCACGTCGACGCCGCCGTGGACCTCCTCGATGCCCCGGGAGACGTAGCCCGCGCCGTCGAGTTGAAAGCGAAGGCCGATGCGACCGTCGAGGTGCCCGGATCGGCCGAAGAGGCGAATCTCGTCGGCAACGCCATAATTGGCACCACGCTTCCAGAACAAGCGGAGATCGAGCCCCTGCCAGGGAGAGACCTCGATGCCTTCGGACACCATCGCCCGGAGTTGATCGATCGGCTCGATGTCCTCCTCTGCTGCTTCGACGGTCACGTCGGTGGCGGCACCGTGGGGCATGTCCCCCGCAGCGAATTGCTCTGCCTCTACTTCTTGAACGGCGAGGTCGGCCGAGTGCGCGACGTCACTTGCGCTCGGTCCACCTTCTTCCGTCGCCGACGCCCGACTCGCCAGACACGCGACCAGCACGAGCCCAGCGACACCGAATGCCCTCCCCATCCACACGCTCGCCGACGGCACGCGTCATGCGTGCTGCGGCGGCAACCAGACGCGATCGGGCGCCTCGACGCCGTACAGTTGCGCGGCGTTGTCGAAGAGGAGCTTGCGGCGGGTCTCGTCGGGTTGCCCCGCGAGGCCGGCGTCGATCTTCTCGCGCACGTTCCCATAGAGACAGACGGGATGCGGGTAGTCGGTCTCGAAAAGAACCTTGTCCGCGCCAATCCGATCGAGCAGATGCCGCGGCGCGAACTCCTCGAAGAAATAGCAACCGAAGACCTGACGGGCGAAGTACTCGCTCGGCTTCATCTCGAATTCGGGACGCTCGTCGGCCACACCCGAGTACTCGAAGGCGTAGTCCGCCGCCTCCAGAAGGAACGGCAGAAAGCCGATCCCACTTTCGACCGAGATCACCCGCAACCGCGGAAAGCGCGCGAGCACACCAGAGAGAAGGAGGTCGGCCAACTGCTTACCGTTCTCCAGAAAGAGACCCACGGCCGTGCGCGCGTTGACGGCGCGCAGACCATAGGCCTCGACCCGCTCGGCACTATACTCCTCGGTGAGATTGCCACTGCCGATGTGGAAGCTCACCGGCAGGCCGGTCTCCTGAGCGGCGTGCCAGATCGGATCCCAGTGACGCGCGGCGAGCACCGGCTGGCCGAAGCGCTGCGGCTCGCCGGTGAAGAGGATCCCTTTGTGTCCGGCGGCCGCACAACGCTCGATCTCGCGCGCCGAGGCAACGGGATCCCAGAAGGGCGTGGCGCAGATCGGAATGAAGCGGCGCGGGTCCACCTCGATCCAGTCCAGGAGGAAATCGTTGTAGGCCTGGACACACGCCAGCATGAGCTCGGGATCGCCAAGACCGAGGAAGGCTTCGTTGCCGAAGCCGCCGACGTTTGGATACAGCGCCATGGCCCAGATGCCGATCTGGTCCATGTAGGCGAGCCGTGCCCGCGCGTCATAGGCGGCCGGCGGGACCTCCGAGAAACCAGTGGGGGCCGCTGGAAATGGTTCGGGCCAGCCGGCGACCGCGGTATGCCCGATGGGAACGGGGGCCGAGCCGTCTCCGATCTGCCAGACCTCGAATCCGTATTCGGGGCTGCGCACCACGCGGGGGGCCCGGTCCTGGAACTTCGCCGGGAGCCGCGCACTCCAGGTGTCCGGAGGTTCAGTGATGTGCGTGTCGGCATCGATGACCCAGTCGGTGTGCATGACATCCTCCCGTTTGCGTTCCTACTGAATGCGCGGTCCTGCGGCGGCCGGGAAATCCGGTCGGATCAGCGGGCGACCGACTCGTCGAAGATCACGCCGGCCCGCCAGTAGGCCACGGTAGCGCCGGCGAAGAGAACACCGCTCGCGACCGCCCCGAGGAGACTGCCGCGCGCGTCGAGCAGATTCCAGACGACCATCGCGATCACGACCTGCACCAGGTAGACCGTTCCCCACAGCCGCATCCAGGGCCGCATGCGCCACAGGCCGTAGGTGAACAGACCGTAGATGGCCCAATGCAGCGGCTCGGTGGCCTTGGCCCACCATCCCGTGAGAACGAAGCCGAACCAGACCTCCTGGTCCCGGGCGACCGGCTTCACGAAGAGGTCCCAGGGCGTGTAGACGATCGTCATGAACGCGCAGAACACCAAAAGCGCATTCGCCCACCAGGGACGGGCCAGCGCCGTTTCCGGCCGAGACTCCATGATGCCTAAAGGACCTCGAATCCGCGGTCGGCGCAAGCACCGGGGCGGAGGTCGGCGCACGCATCGGCCCGGGGACCGGCCGGTGGCGACCGGCCGAGGGCCTATCCGGCGGAGGCCGGGGGCGACTTCTAACGGCGCCGCGCAGCATGTAGGGTCCGTCCGTGGCGCGCGGTCTCGACACCCCCCGCCGGATTCGCGGCGAGCCGACCGAGTGGCTCGTCCACGACGAGGAGAGCGCTTGCGTCTACCTCGCCGACCGTATTGCACGGCTGCCCCTCCGACTGCCGGTCCGTCGACTGACCCGTGCCGAACTCACCAGACGCCTGGCCTCCGGCGACCGGCGCCAGGGCCTGCTCCTGTACCGCCCGACGTGCCCGGACTGCCAGGCCTGCGAGGCCATTCGCCTCGACGTGGACGAGTTCCGCCCGAGCCGGTCGCAGCGTCGCGCGTACCGCAAGGGCGAGTCCGTTCTGACGACGACCCTGCGACCGCCGTCCACGACGCCCGAGAAGGTCGCGCTGTACAACCGACACAAGGTCGAGCGGAACCTCGCCGTCGGGGATGACCTCCTCGACGAAGGGAACTACCAGGAATTTCTGGTCGAGAGTTGCGTCGACAGCTTCGAGCTCGAATACCGGCTCGACGGTCGGCTCGTCGCCGTGACCATCGGGGATCGCGCTGCCGACGGGATCTCGGCGGTGTACGCCTACTTCGACCCCGACCTCCGCGATCTGAGCCTGGGAACGTACTCGATCCTCAAGCAGCTCGACCTCTGTCGCGCGTGGGGACTGCGATACCTCTACCTCGGCCTCTACGTCATCGGCTCACCGCCCATGCAGTACAAGGTGCGGTTCCGGCCGCACCAGAGGCTGGTAGGCGACCGCTGGAAGACCTTCGCCTGACGTCAGGCGGCGTTCACTCGCCCCTCGGCCAGGAACGCCTCGCCGTCTCGCCTGCCGAGTTCCAGCGCCGCACACACGAGGTCGGGGCTCGCATAATCCCACTTCTCGACCGGAATGGATTGCGAGGGTTGCACGTAGGTCCGGCCCGCAACCCGGGGCAGGAGCGTCTGGTCGTAGCGACGGGTGAGGAGCACCAAGGTGCGCCCGTCCTCCCCGGAGAGCGCGCTCACCGGAACGTTGTCGACCACTCCACCGTCGAGGACCGGCGCCCCGGCCCGTTCGTAGACCGGCGTGAAGGGCGGCGTGCACGACGAGTGCAGCACCAGGTCGGCGACGTCCTCCGGCGTCTCGCAGTCGGACAGGGAGACCACTTCGGAGGCGAAACCGAGACGCCACGCGAGCTCGGGATGGACGCTCGGCGCGAGGAGCTTCTCCACGTTGTAGGCCAGAAAACCGAGGCCGACGCCGACCCCGGGGCCGATCCAGGCGGGGAGCCGGGCCAGGAGCACCCGGATGTCCGGGCCCGCGCGAAGCCGCTCGAGCGCGGCGTCATCGAGGGTGTGCAGGATGGTGTCGCGATAGATTCCCTCGTGCGGAAAGACGGGAGAGCCCCGCCAGAGGTTTTCGGGGTACACGTTGCGCTCGTTGCGACGTACTTGCTCCACGAAGTAGGCAAGCCCCTCCTGCACGCGATCGGCGAAGAGCATGCAGGCCATGGCCGATCCCGCACTCACGGCGGCCACCTGCCGGGGACGCAACTCCATCCGGGCCGCGACGGTCTGGAAGAAACCTACCTGCCAGATGCAGCGGCAGCCTCCACCGGCGAAGACCACCGCGTCGAATACGGACGAATCGGCCACGGTGCGTCAGTCGCGGCTCTGGGCCTCGGTGACTCCAGCGCCGCTCCCCCCATCGGGCATCCCCGCTTTCGTGAACGCCCCGAAGAAGCCGTGCTCGTGCAAGCCGTAGCCGATATTCCCGTCGTATTCGAAGCGCGCGACGTGGTCGACGATCGCATACTGCCCCAGCGGCGCGACCTCCTCATGGGAGAGATCGAGGCCCTGCACGACCAGCGGCCCCTGATACATGCCGTGCCGCCAGTCCTGCTCCATGCCGTAGCCCGTGCCGACGGCGACGAAGCAATGGGTGAGCGGTTCCGCCGAGACTTCGAAGGCCCCCCCGGGCGCCTCCGGGAAGGCGATCGTCGAGCGTTCGACCATGCGCTTTCCGGGCGCGAGCACATGACGCCACTCGGGCCGCCCGAGCCACTCCGCCTCGCGGGCGGGATCCTTCCAGACCCGCACCGCTTCCTCGAGCGGACGCTCTCCCTCGTCAGTCTCGTTGAGAATGTAGAGGATGGTGTGGTCGTCGAATTGCATCGGCGAATAGTTCCACATGCCCGTCATCTGGCCTTCCGCGCCGCGGATGCCGGCGGGCTCGGGCTCGCCGACCGGACGGACCCCCCAGGAGCGATCCCGCGTCCCCTTCCAGCGATCGCGCGAAACCTCGAAGACCTCGTCGCCGACGGTGAGCGTTCCCTTCCACGTCCCGGTCTGGGCGAACCGCACCGTGTCGAAGAGGACCCGGCCGTGCTTGCGAATGTACTGTCGTGGCTCCTCGAATGCCGGGATTGCCCCCTCCCAGACGACGTCGAAGGAGAGTCCGTGTTCGCTTGGCTCGAGCACGAAGCGCAGCTTGTTCAGGGGCTCCAGCACTTCGATGCGGAAGGGGCCGACCGAGAGATCCATGCGGTCGTCGAGCTCGCGGGACGCACGCACCACCCGGTGTCGATCTCCACGCCGCACGACCGCGAACGCATCCTGGACCCCGAGGTTGGGGTACTGCCCCATTCCCATCACCATGAACAGTTCGTCGCTGGAGCCGTGCAGATTGAAGTAGTAGCGG
>JAPOLW010000153.1 GCA_029976905.1 bacterium
GCGCGGCTCCGGCCGGAGCGACAGGCGTAGGCGAAGTCCAAAAGTTCGTCTTCAAGGCGTCGAAGACGGCCCGAGACACCGGACGTGTCCGCTTCAAAGCCCTCGTGAACGTCAGCGGCATGAGCGACACGCTCGAAAACCTTCTGACCAGTGACGCGTGCATCATGCAGATCAGCGACGCTGGCGCCCTCGACCTCACGTATCCGCTCGTCGGCTGCACCAGCGACGACCTGGAGAACGTCTGCCCCGATGCACCCGAAGGCCATAAATTCTGGGCAAAGGGGTCGACTAGACGACCGAGCGTCTACAATCTGAGACTTCGCGCTCGCAAACAGTCGGTCGCCGTGACCACGGTAGGCCCATTCTCCCCGCCCTTCACGATGACGTTGAGTTGCTCTTCTGTGGTCGAATGGTCGGACGAGTTGAGCAACTGCAGGGAACTAAAGGGAGGGGCGGGCTACAGATGTAGCGGCGCCGCCGCCACGCCCACGCCCGTCCCGACGCCCACCCCCACCCCGAGTCCCACGCCGACGCCGGCGCCGACGCCCTGAGATCGAGGTCGGCCCGCCGCTCCTTGCTCCTATTCCGATCCAGCCAGAGAGTGGCGCATGTCGCCACTCACTCGCCCCTCGCCCGGTATTCTTCCACCTGAGAGGAAGGCACCCGCCATCGGGAAGCGGCAGGCCCAAAGGGCAGGATGGGGCCGATCTCCCTCTTGAAGGGGACTGAGCGTGCGCTTGCTCTAGCGGGAACGCCAGGTCGTGAAGGGGGCATCCAGCTTCGATGAGCGAGGGGGAAGGCGGCAGCGTCCGAATTCCGTTCAGGCGCGCGAGAGCGTGCGCTCTCTGCGCCACGAGCTCGATCTCGGTCCGCCGGAGGTCCAAGGCTGCCGGGAACCATTTCTGATGGCTCGCTCCAGCTACGAGTGCGCCGTGCCCAGGCGAGAGCCGCCCGTAGTTGGGGGTGGTAGGGCGTGACGGCAGAGGGGCCCACAAGACGTGGCCTCACCCGGCTTGGCAGAAACCTTCGGCGCCTGGGTGGTAGGGCGTGACGGCGGAGGGGCCCACGAGACCCTGAGCGGCCGGGACGAGTCGAGCGTCTGCCGTTTCAGGCCTGGATCTGGGGAGCGCGACGGGTCGCGCCGTTTGCGCTACGGCGCGGATTTGGCTTGCCCCGACCAGCAGTCGACGGCGCAGCGAAAGAGTCGTCGATACACACGGAGCCTGTCGCGAATGTCCGGTGTGTCATCGACGAGGATCCGAGGAAGGGGTCGTGGGCTGCTCCCGAACAGTGCACCGGGAAGGCGCAAGGTGGCGCCGAGCCGCACGGGGGGAGTTCCAGAGCCTGGAAGACGATGGGATGGCGAAGCCAGCCAAGCCAAAGAGGCAGCGCCCACGGGCCCGGGATTGGGCCTCCCGAGCGACGAGTCCGAACGAAAGATCGGCGATCGATTCGTTGGCGCGAACGCCACGACCGTCCGCGCCGGAGCGAAACGGGGTCGTTTGAGGCTCTCTCGGCCGGAGGGATGAATCCATCACCATCCAGAGGTGCCGTATTCGACGCGGGGACGCCTGGCTCCCGTCGAATGCGCAAAGGGATTTCGGCTTCGCGATGCTGCGGTGTTCCCCCGGTTTTCGGACAGCTACGCCGCCAATTTCTCTCGGCGCTCTTCGCGCGTGAGGTATCCCAGCGCCTGATGCGGGCGCTGCCCGTGGGTAGGGTCGATCCATTCGGCGATCACGTCGAAGGCGTGGTCCCGGTCTCGGAAGCGGTGGAGCCACACGCACGCCGCTTTCGAGCTGCCCAGGAATCTCTCGATCATCCGTTCTGCTCTGGCGTGTACGGGGTGATGTACTCCCGGTCGAGCACGTAGCAGTTCACGATCGCCACGATGGGCTTCGCACCGAAGACGAATCCGTTGTCCGACCTCGAGGTCAGGTCGTCGTGCTCCGGGTTGATCCCCCGGGTACGGAGCGCCTCCTCGAGCGCGGCCGCCGCCACTTTGGCAACGCCGGTCTTCGAGAGCCGCCAGCCCACGATGTTTCTCTCGTAGCAGTCGATGATCGCCGTCCGGTGGCACCAGCCGTTGCGCTTCAGGATCCGGTGCACCTTCTTGCGGTTCACCTTCATCTTGCGCCGCACCAGCGCCCTGGTCCAGCACAACCCGTACATCGGATTCTCGTCGACGACCTGGCGGATCTCCTCGACGAGGTTCTCGGCCATCGTCGGCGCCTTCGCCTCCCTTGGAACGGGCTCATACCCTGTCCAGTTCAAATCGGGGACCACCTCCCGCCTCAGAGGCCACGTCATCGGCCGTACCGCAGAATGCCATGGCGAATGCCAGCGGCCTTCACGGACCCATCCGAGAGCGTGTGATCGAAGGAGAGCGCTCGCGCGGTCGGAGGCGACGATGTCAAAGGGACCGCCGCGGCGAACCCACACCCCGCGACGGGCCCGGTTTCCGGAGGGGGTTTGGTTTCAACCCGTCTCCGGAAACCGTTGCTTCCCTAAGGGCCGCAGCGAAGGATGGCGGACTTTTTCGGGGGCGCGAAGGTATCCTTCACCTGAGCCATGACGGCCGTCTGCGTGCCGTCGCTCGAAGCCGCCGCACCGGTTTTCCCGAATTTACGATACTTGGAGTCAGGCCCGAAGTTGCCGTCTCCCGTGGGAGGTGCATCGCTGGTCAGCAGAATCGACGAGCCGCTGAGCCCGGAGAGAAACGAAATGCCGGCATCGGTCGAGGCGATAGCGCCCGAAGCGAAGACGACTCCGGTGACCGTGTTGCTCGCGAGTCCATCCGCCGCCGTCACGTTCGAAAACGACGCGCCACCATCGGTCGAGAAACCGAGGCCCGCATCGGTCGCGACGTAGAGCGTCGCTCCGGCGACGGCAACCCCCCGCGTGGAGTCCGAGCCGAGCCCCTCGGCTGTCGTCTGGTTGGACCAGGAAGCCCCGCTGTCGGTGGAGGTCGAAAAGCCACCGTCGGTCGCCGCGTAGATCGTGCTCGACACCACCAGAATTGCGCGGACGTCGTCTCCCCCGAGGCCATCGGCCGTGGTCGTCGTGGTGAAGGTCGCGCCACTGTCGGTCGACCGGGAGACACCACCAGTCGTACCGACGACGATGGTATTCTTGCGTGCCGAGATCGCCTGAACGGTGTTCGAGCCCAGCCCCTCTCCCGTGGTGACATTCGTGAAGGTCGTCCCTCCATCGGTCGAGATGTCCAATCCAGCATCCGTCCCGACGTAGAGTTTGCTGCCTACGGCGAAGACCGAGAGGACGTTGGTGCTCGCCAGCCCGGCGACCGCCGAATAGGTCGCCCCGTCATCGGTCGAAAGAGCGAGACCGCCATCCGTCGCGGCATAGATCGCACCAGAATCCACGAAGACCTGTCGCACATTGGTACTCGGCAGACCGGAATCCGTATTCGTAAACGTGGCGCCTCCGTCGGTCGAGATCGAAACGCCCGCATCCGTAGCCGCGTAGAGCGTGGTCCCGTTCGCGAAGAGACCAGCCACGTTGTTCGACCCAAGTCCCTCGGCCGTCGTCTTGTTGTCGACCGTCACGCTCGAGGAGGCGCTCAACTGGAAAAGCCCTGCGCGCGCTGCGTCCTTGCGGATGGAAGCCGTGAAGCCGACCCCGTCGGAGTCATCGAGGAAGACCCACTGGAATTTCTTCAGGGTACCGGCGGTGTTGGGCGCCGCGGCCCCTCCGGCGATCACTTCCTGAAGCGCGCCCCCGATGCTCCCTTTGAAGATGGCCTGATTCCCGTTGCTCATCTTCGCGGCAAAGACCAGGTCGTCATTCGAGTTGAACTTCGGCCAGATGATGAAGGATTTCTTACCCGAGCTCTTGTATAGAAGCTTCCGGTAGGAACCCGATCCACCGGGGCCAAAGTCACCCTCCTCGGCCACCGCTTCGACCGAGCCCGGCGTGACGACGCCGTAGACCCCGGTCGCAGCCTCTTCGAATGGATCGTTGCACGCGAGCTTGGATCCGGCGACGAAGACGAGTGCCCCGGTGTCCGACACCGCGGCCGTGCGGATGATGCAGATCTCGCGTCCCGTGTCGGTCGCATCACTGTTGGACGCACCCAGGCTGGATGTTCCCGTCCCCTTGTCATAGACGCAAAGCTCGATCTTGCCGTCGGAGTTCTGTGCCAGGTAGGCGAGGTCCCCGCTCGCATTCACCGGCGAGACCCCCTCGACGCTCTTGATCGTGCCGACACCGCACGAAGAGTCGCCCGGTTGGGCGACGACGATTCCCGCAGACGCGTCTCCACCCGGGAAGAGAACGGCGGCATACCCTACGTCGAGTTTTGCGAGAAACCCGATATCACCGCTGTCGTTCGAGCTGATCATCGAGAAGGCGCTCTTGCCCGTCGAGTAGCCCCCTCCGTCCGGGTTGGGGTCGCTGGTCGAAACCACCACCTCCCCGCTTCCAGCGCTGTCGTAACGGAACATCTTCGTCCCGCCCGTCGGGCCGTAGACGCGTGCCGCGAAGACAGTCTCCCCCAGATTGTTGATCGCAGGGGGCCCGGAAATCTGACTCGTGAAGACATCCCCCTGGGGACCAACGTCATTCGTGCGCACTACCGCACGGCATGTCTGTGCTTCTGTTCTCCCGGCAGAAACCAGGAGGGTCGCGGCAACGACGGCGCCCAGCCCCATCCCCATCCATCTGGCAGACGACATGCTAAAATCCCTTATGTTTTCGCGCGAAATGCACTTCGCACGTGTCCGGATGGGATCTTCGCATAGGGCGGGAGAAGCAGTAAAGGAACTTTCTCGAACACGGCCCTCTATAGGGTCGGTCATCCCGAATCGCCGAGCGGTCAGCGCCCGATCCTAGGAATCCCCCGGGACGGGGACCCATTGGATCCCAACGCATATTCGTCCGACGGCCACCCGAACACGCCCGCGAAAAGACGTGGGACGCCATGCGCACTCCCAAAGTGCAAACGACATCCGCGCGCGAAAGCAGCCGACGACGAACGCACACCCGGTCGTCGAAACGACTTGCGCGCGTAACGCCTTCCCACAAAGGGCTCCTCATAGGGTTCGTCGGATTCAAGACGGACGTTCGAATCACTTTCGGTCGAGCGCCGCGACCGAGGGTGTCGTAGGCTTTACGAACAGTACCGCGGAATTTTTTAATTCATCGTTTACCGAGCTCGGCGCCCTCTGTAGCATCACTCCGATGGGCCGAAAAACTCGCTTGCTGCACAGTAGATCAGGAGGCACCCCAATGACAAAACTTCACTGGAAGAAATCCGTCCGAGGCACGCTCCCCGGTGCGGAAGCGATGCGACCACGGCGATTGGCGCTCTTGGTGTCTGCCGTAGTCGTTTTTCTCGCGCTCGGAATTGGTCTGACCGGCGACGCGGCCGCGCAGGCGACCTGCGGCAATGGGACCCCGGACGGTGGCGAACAATGCGACCTGGGGGCCAACAATGGCCAACCGGGTTTCTGCTGTTCGGTGACCTGTACCTACGAGCCGAGCACGACGCTCTGCGACGCCGGTTCGGGTGACGTGTGCGACCCCGACGAGTACTGCACCGGGTTGTCGGACACCTGCCCTGCCGACACCGTCTCGCCGACGTCCACCGAATGCTACGCCGGTTCGGCCGACGTCTGCGACCCCTCGAAGTTCTGCACGGGTGTGGCCGACCAGGCCTGTCCGGCCCCCACCACCCAGCCCAGCACCTTCGAGTGTAACGCGGGCTCGGGCGACGTCTGCGACCCCTCGGAATACTGCACCGGCACCGCGGGCCAGACCTGCCCCGCCGACAACTTCGAGCCTAGCTCGTACATGTGCAGACCGGGCTCTGGGAACCCGAATGGTGGATCCATCTGCGATCCCGACGACTATTGTACGGGTGTAGCCGACCAGCCCTGCCCGCCGAACACCTTCGAACCCTCGTCCTTCGTCTGTAACCCAGGCTCGGGCAACCCGAACGGTGGAACCGTCTGCGATCCGGACGAGACTTGCCCCGGCGTCGCCGGCCAGCCGTGTCCCGTCGACTCGTTCGAGCCGACCTCCTTCGTCTGTAACCCCGGCTCGGGCAATCCGAACGGCGGGATCGTCTGCGATCCGGACGAGACTTGCCCCGGCGTCGCCGACCAGGCCTGTCCGGTGGATGTCCCCGTGCCGGCCGGGACCCTGTGCCGGCCCACTCTCGGCGAATGTGACATCAACGAGGAGTGCGATGGCGTCCCCGACAGTCCATGCCCGGTCAATCTCTTCGAGGCCGACGACACGGCCTGCTACACCGAGCCCCCGATCAGCCGGGAGCCGCACTATCCATTGCCGACACGCACACTCCCCTGTGACTCGGGTGACTGTGTCTGCGCCTCCGGGTACTGTACGGCGCCCGGCTCGCTCGCTCTTTCGCAAGGCAGATTGAACGCCAACAAACCAGGCTCTCCAAAGCCCAAGGGGTCCGGACGCGGCATCTTCGGCGTCTTCGACGACGACACCATGGTCGTCGAACCAGGAGGCGACCTACGAGCACAATTGCTCGCGGGCACCGTGGCGGTCGTCATGAGCGATGGTGGAAACTTCAACGTCACCGAGCCTCTCGGAACATGCATCGAGAAGGGTCTTCAGATCAGCTGCAAGACGGACAACGCCAAAGCAATCTTCCGCCGCAATGAAGGACTCGACGCCATCTGGCGCGTGAAGATCCGCCTCCGGAGACTTCCCGAGAGCGACACCGGCTCCGGAACACTGAATCCGGTCTACAGTCTGAGCTTGCTCCAGCCCGACCAGTTCTACCAGGTCGTCCGTACAGACGTCTTGACTACGAACTGTAGCGTCCGGGGTCGTGGCCTCAAGTGCACCGAGGAATGAGCAAGGTTCCAGGAAGGCAAGAAAGGACATGCCCATGAAACTCTTACGCATCGCCCCAATGTCGCTCGCCCTGGCCGGAGGGCTGGCCCTCGCTCTCGCCATCGCGACCGTCCCCACGGCTCTCGCAGCTGCCACGGGATCCCTGCAAAAGGCGAAACTCAAGATCTCTGCCGTCAGTGCGGACGCCGTCAGTGCGGACAATGGGAAGTTCCAGTTCCGCGCCCTCCTCAACACGGCCGATCTCCCGATGGACTTCTTCAGCCAACTGGGAGCGGATACCTGCTCGGTGACCGTCACCAGCGCCGATCCCGGAACTGGTGCCTACACGCAACTCATTGCCCTCACTGGCTGCGCCGTGGATCCCGGGAAGGAATCGCGAGCCACGTGCAAGAGCGCGGCGCAACCCGTCGCCCGCGTCCGCACCTACGCCGTAAAGAAGGTCCCAGATGGGTTCTGGTTCAATATGCGGACCACGAGCCTGCCCCACACGGTTCCGGCAGCCGCCGGCCCGCTCTCCGTCGACTTGAGTTGCGGCGGCACGTTGCTCTTCTCCGATACGGCGGGCGTCTGCAGCTCGAGCAAGGGCGGCCAGCGACTGAAATGTAAGAACGAGTAGAACCCGTCCGCGCACACAGATGCGATCGATCGGGGACATCTCCTCTGATGTCCCCGATCGATCCGTCGAAAGACGAGACGGAGAGGCTGGGGGGCCTCTCCCGGATCCGTTCCTGGATCCGTCATCGGAGGTCCCCTTCCAGCGGAAAGAGGCTGGTGCGCTCCACGGCGGTTGGGCTACCCTCCCCGGGGTGATTTCCGCCGCGACGTTTCGGGTGCTCGCCTCCTCTCTCGCGCTCTGCGTCGTCGTCTGCGGGATTGGAGTCCCCCCCAGCTGGGGTGCAGGAGAGTCGGACTGCGCGCCCGCGCGCCGCGCCTGCCTCGATGCCGCCCGGGCCGAAGCCCACGCCTGCAAATCGGACTGCCGCGGTCTGGCCCAGCGCTCGCGTCGACTTGCGTGTCTTACCTCGTGCAAGACGAAGCGGGCCCAGGTTCGCGGTGATTGCCAGCATCCTTTCGATGCCTGTCGCGCCGCCTGCGGAAGTTCGGCGGCAAGTCCTTCCCAGTGTAACGATGCCGTTCGGCTCTGTCGGGCTGCGGCGGTCACCGCGCTGGACGCGTGTCGGTCAGAGTGCCTGGGCCTGCCGTTTCGAGAGGAACGCCGTCGTTGC